>NZ_CANMGY010000003.1 GCF_947497555.1 uncultured Umboniibacter sp. | reverse complement strand
TTAAACTGGCGCCAATGGCCCACCAGGGCAGACCGCGCCCGGCAAGGAAATAGTCACTAGTGTCTTTTTCGTGGCCCGCTTTTTCACGAGACACATAGGTAGCGATGCCAATTAACGCAATGGCATAAATCGCGGCGACCCAGAGGTCGAGGGGTTGCAGTTGCATGTGATTCTCCCAATGTAAGTTATTGCTTACCTGTTATTGTTATTTTCGGTGCTTAGCCCGATATGTGTTTTACGTATTGGGGACGGGTACATAACTCGCTCCCAGTTTCCATTGAGTTTCCATTGGGGTCGGGTACATAACGTCACCGTCGCCCTAATTTTTCGTTGTGCTTCATTGGGGTCGGGTACATATCTTCGAGTACTTGACGTCAAAGGTTTTGTACCCGACCCCTATCGCACAACAATCACCGTAAAAACTCGCTTAATAGGTGAGAAATGGAGGCCATGTTATGAGTTATGTACCCGACCCCTAATTGCATCCTATTGCATGGGTGCGTCTCCGAAACGCAGCCAAAGCGAATACTCGAAGGTATCGCCGTTAAGGTTGTATTGCGATAGCGTGTGGCCGCCCCATGAGTTATCGCCGCCCACACCCATTTGGCCGTAATCTAAGTTTAACGTGGTTAGTGGGCGGGGTTTGATGTCATTGAGGTGCGTGTTACGACGTTCCTCGTTCACTTGTGCCTCAGGACCATCTTGCACAGTTACCGCAACCTTGGCCGGTGGCGTGAAGTCACTGCGGGTATTGTGATGTACCGCAAAATTAAAGGTATCGTCGGACCAAACTTCAAGCTGACGTTCACCGTTTAAGCGCAGTGACCGGGTATCGGTTTTATAGCCATTTTCCTGTGGCCGCGCATAGGGTACGTAGTGATCAGCAATAGCCTGTTGGTAGCGAGCTAAAAACGCAGAGTCGTTTCGATCGCGATAGTTCTCATGAGGGCCTCGGCCATACCACTGAGACTGATAGAAGCCATCGACTAGCGTGGTTTGCAGGCCAATGCGGGGAAGTCTTACAGTCCCATTCGCTCGTTCAAAACGGTTACTAATATTTAGCTCGCCATTTGCATAAATGATATAGCGTGCAAGCCACTTGCCGAGCTCATCGCCCGATTCGCTATGAAAGGCATAAACCGCAGTAGCCTCAACTCGCTGATCATCTAGCTGCTCAACAGAAAAACGCTCAAGTGACCTATTTTGGCTAGCGTATTCCCAGTCCTTGCCCCATTCGGTGAGGTAATTACCGAAGTCGTTATCGGTAGGTGCCCGCCAAAAATCTGGGGTAAACGGTGCTAACAGCTGCTGCTCGCCGGCTACACTGATCTGTGCTAATAGGCCTGAGGCATCGAAGAGGTAGCGTTGTTCTGCCGCATCAATCTGCCATGCACCGGATTCTAGGGCTGTTATAGAGAGTTCAGCTGAACTCATTGGGGGTGGTGAGTAGGGCGCGCGGATATTGGCGTTGTACTGAATCCATTGCTCTGCCGCCACCTCATGGCCCTGCTCCAATAATGGCTGCGCCGCTGACAGATGGAGACTTAAGCTTACCGTATGTTCTCGAGAATCCTGCGGCGCTGAAATAGGAAGTGAGACGTTAAGCGTTCCACCTGCTGGTAAATCCGCTAGCTGACGCTCACCCTCAGAGATAACTTCGCCCTCAGCTCGCTGAACCCACCGTAGTGTATAGCCGGCTAGGTTGAGGAAGTTATAGTGATTTGTTAGCTGAAACACGCCGTTATTGAGGTCAAGGGCCTCAAAGCCTACCGATTGGTAAACATGTTTAACTTCCCAGTAGGCAGGCTGTGGATCTCGATTGGAGAACAACACGCCATTCATGACAAAGTTGCCGCTTGATGGCGCGTCTTCTGGCCCATAATCACCACCGTAGGTGTAGTATTCGGTGCCGTCCTTATCCCATTCGGCCAAACCCTGGTCAACCCAGTCCCAGATAAAACCGCCGGCCAGCGAATCATGCTGGTTAATCACATCCCAGTAGTCTTTTAGGTTACCGGTAGAGTTGCCCATAGAGTGAGCGTACTCAATGAGCACAAACGGGCGGTCCTGATGAGTCTCAGCGTGAGCCGCTAAATCCCAGTAACGCCAGTACATACTGGAATGAAAATCGGAGTGGCGTTCACCCACTTCGTTGATATCCCCCTCGGTTTCGTATTGCACCGGGCGTGAACTATCAGCGGCTTTCAACCAATGATAGGTAGCGCCTAGGTTAACGCCATCGCCCGCCTCATTCCCCAAACTCCACATTACAATGGATGGGAAATTCTTATCACGTTCATACATCCGCTGAGTACGGTTAAGATGCTGTGCCATCCATTCAGGCTTATTGCCCAGTGTCTTATCGTGGTCGTACCCATAGCCGTGACTTTCAATATTCGCTTCATCCACCACATAGAGGCCGAATTCATCACACAGCTCATAGAAGCGTTCCGGAAACGGATAGTGGGAGGTGCGAACCGCATTCAGGTTCGCCGCCTTCATCAACTGAATATCACGGATCATGGTGTCTTCATCAATCACATGGCCAGTAATAGGGTGATGTTCGTGCAGGTTGGTGCCCTTGAGCTTAACGGTTTCACCATTAATCTTGAATACGTTACCTTCAATGCGGACATCGCGAAAGCCAACGTAGGGGGCGAGCGCTTGAACTTCCCCTTGCTGCGGATCGAATGATTGAATAACAAGTTGGTAGCGGTTCGGAATCTCAGCGGACCACGGCGCAACATCAGCGATGTTCCCCGAAAAGCTCACTTCATTGAGTCCGGGTTGCAGTTCAACGGTTTTGGTTTCCGAAGCGACTTCAGGCTGACCTAAGGTCATTGCCAACTGATGGGTAACCGGAAGATCGGTATGGTTGAGTACACTCACGGTTAATTCAAGCTGACCGTCCTGATAGCCGTTGGTTAGTCCAGCTAGCGCATGGTAATCAACGATCTCCACGCTAGGGCTAAAGCGAATACTCACATCACGTTGAATACCTGATAGTGACCAGAAGTCCTGATCCTCAAGGTAACTGCCATTACTCCAGCGATAAACTTCCATGGCAATGACGTTGTCACCACTGATAAGGAATTCATCGATACTGAACGCTACGGGTGTTTTGCTCCCCTCACTGTAACCAACGTAGTGTCCATTAACCCACAGGTAGAAAGCCGAGCTCACTGCGCCGACGGTTAATGTGGCCTTGTGAGCGAGTTGCGCTTCCGATAGCGTTATCACCCGGCGATATTGGCCCACCGGATTGTCCTGGGTAGGTACGTGAGGTTGATTTGCCTCAAAGGGGTAGGAGATGTTGACGTAAATCGGATAGCCGAAACCATGTCGCTCCCAGTTGGATGGAACCGGTATGGCTCCCCAGGAATTAGCGTTGAACTGCGGCTGGTAAAATTGGTTGGCGCCCGGTGTAGTTGGCGGCGTTGCCGAAAAATTGAATTGCCACGAGCCATTCAAGCTCAGGTGGTAGGGATTACTAGTCAGGTCATTAGCGAGCGCAAGCTCAGCATTGGGGTAACTGCGGAAATAGGCGCGCGGTGCTAGGGTATTTTCTTGGATGACTTCGAGATTATTCCAATGCGGCGGCGTGTGGCCCGAATCGCAGGCAGTTAGAATGAAAGTAGTGAACAACACAGCGGCAGAGAAAATTCGAATCATGATTTCATCTCACTGACTTTAGTGGGTTGATAATTACCCTAACATAGCCCTGATGAATAAGCCTATATTGGCGTGAGAGCATAGGGTGAACCTAGGGTTTAGTAGCGCCTGTGCAATAAAAAGGCGAACACATCGGTGCTCGCCTTTCTAATCACACCAGTGGTTTAGAAGTGTTTACTAAAGCTAATCGAGTATTCACGTGGACGGATAACACTTTCCAGTGAGCGATAGTTACTAATGTTGTACTGATCAAGTAACCAATCGTCGCCGGTGTGCACCCAGTTCACTGAACGATCGTCCCAGACGTTATAAATACTAAACGTTACGTCCCAATCGTCAGAGGCCCAGAGACCCATATTGAAGTTAGCTCGCTGGTAGTCCGGAATGGTGTTGCCACCCCAGCCCGATACGGTGTTTTGCGCATTCCACCAGTCGTGAGCGTAGGCTGCCTGCCAAGAATGGTCATAGCTGAACCACAGGTCGGCACCTAACATCGCATTGTGGAAGGTGTACTCTGCTTTAATCCACCACTTCTCATCCGGAGCAATGGCCAATGGTTGACCTGCCGCCGCTAGCTCATAGTCAGCCCAACTCGGTAGGTTTGGCACCACATCACTGAAGTAGACCGTTTCTTCAATTTCGGATGAACCATTGAAGTAGGTACCTTGCAACATGAAACTGTCACTCAGCCAACCTGTGAAACTCATTTCTAAGCCTTTCGAACTGGCGTCACCGAGGTTGATATGACCTTTCGCGGCTAAGGCAGTCGGATCACCCACTTCGCGCTGCATATCGGTCCAATCCATCTGGTAGTAGGTGGCGTTTAACTGCAGTGCGTCGTCAAAGAACTGCCCTTTGAAGCCAATTTCTTGGTTGACCAGTGAATCTGGGCCATATTCCTTAGGTAAGCTTGATGCTTTGCGAACCGTGTTGTGTCCACCGAGTCTGAAGCCCTCTGAGTAGAGTGCGTAAACCATGACGTCATCGCTGATGTTGTAGCTGGTGCTGAATTTATAAACCGTATCATCATTTTTACCGGAGTATTCATCTACACCGTTGTTGTCATAGTTACCGTAAGGCACGCCATACGGCCAGTATTGTTTCTCGGTGCGTTGACGGTCATATTCGAACCAGCGAACGCCGGCCTCCACGTTCCAAGCATCCGTGATGTCATAACCAAAGGTGCCGAATACAGCGGTTTGCTTAGTTGTACGTTCAAATTCTTCGCCGTAGTAGCGATCCGTTGGTGCCACAGGATAAAGCGTTCCCGTGTTGTAATTGTTCTGCACCCAATACGCAAGGTAGTTGAAAGCGTTCCATGCAGGAGTACTGGTTAGATTTGGTGTTACCCAATACCAATCCCAGGCATCATAGGTGTCTTCATAGTAGGCACCGACCATCCACTGGAAGCGGGAATCGCCAATCGAGGCAAGACGAATCTCGTGCGAGGTTCGGGTACCTTCTTGATCGTTGACTACCGTA
The DNA here is from genome assembly GCF_947497555.1 of uncultured Umboniibacter sp. Lineage (NCBI taxonomy): Bacteria > Pseudomonadati > Pseudomonadota > Gammaproteobacteria > Cellvibrionales > Cellvibrionaceae > Umboniibacter > uncultured Umboniibacter sp. The sequence goes on along the minus strand of NZ_CANMGY010000003.1, from coordinate 288,054 downwards.
CCGATGTCGTAGGCTGTGTGGTAGTAAAGCGGGTTGTAGGCGTAGTTAATGTTGTCGATACCGTAGGCGCGAGTACGAAGCTGATCGCTTACCATGGTGTCGAATTCGTAATCAACTTCGCGCTCAACGGTTGCCGCTGCGTAGGTTAATTGGGCGAAATCGCCGATGTCACCCTGAAGGGTTAAACTACCCAACCACCAGTCATCGGTGCGGACATCCTTGTGGAAGCGAACAATCTCGAAATCATCTAGGGCTGGATCTTGCTTCCAATCACCGGTGGTTTCAGATGTCTGGTCGATATACATCATATCGAGGTTCCAGTTATCGGAAATGTTCCAGCGAGCGGTAGCGCGCACACCTGACTGTTTCCAGTCATTGAAGTTGTCTTCTACAGCACTATCGTTGGTCGCACCGGTAAAGAGGTCAGTACCGGCAACATTATCAATGTAGCCACCCTCGTTAACATCGTAACCGACAACACGAAGAGCAAGCACATCATCAATGATCGGCAAGTTAATCATTGCCTCAACGTCAGTACTATCTTCGCCTTCGCTCATGGTAGACCACGAGCCGCGGATGTAGCCTGACGTTTCCGATGCGTCGGGTTTATTGGTGACGTACTTCATCGCGCCCGACTGCGAGCTCGAACCGAACAGCGTACCCTGTGGACCCGGTAGTGCCTCAATGTGCGCCATGTCGACCATACGTGGATCAACTTGCTGTGCCGCCGAGGTCATAGGCACTTCATCCATATAAACCGCTACCGATGAATCAGTACGCCATTCCTGTGAGCCGGTACTGATACCGCGGAAAACCATCTCATTTCGACCCGGCGAAGTGGACACCGATGACAAACTTGGGATAGCCGCTTGGAATTCTTGGAAGTTAAGCATGCCAGAGCGAGTAAGCTCTTCCCCGGTCATGACTTGGATACTTTGCGAAACGTCCTGCATGTTTTCGCTGCGCTTTGTTGCGGTGACTAATACTTCTTCAATCATGCCGCCCTTGCGTTCTTCGGTCTCCCCCTCTTCCTCGGTCTGCGCAAGTACTGAGCCCGACATTAAAGTCGAAGCTAGCGCTAAGCTAACCGCTGAAGCGAGTGGGTGACGCGCACGATTTGGAGTGAATCGAGCCATAGTTGTTCCCCCAGAGTGTGTTTAACGGTGCTCCTGCATAACAACTGCATTCAGCACTTTATTTTTATATTATTTATGTTTATAAATTAACTGCTGCTCGGACTGCCCGCCCGATGAAACCCAAGTTACGTAATTTCCGATGTTTAGGCAATTAAACGCGGTTGATCTTTTTTGGGTGCGAGTTGAATAAAATTCACACAATGAATCAAGGGTTATTTATGAATATTGACGCACCGCTTCGCGACCTCGGCCCAGTGGACTACAGACCACTTCAGGCGTCTATCAATATGGCGGTAGAAGAGCAGTGGCTGGAGAATCAGTATCGTCAGCGTAAGTTTGAAGTGCACTATCAAACGCAAAGCTTGGTGATGTATTTTCTTGAGAGCGAGCTCTGGCCGAAAATTAAGGTCAATCGAGAACCAGGCTATGAGTTATTGGCCGAAGCTGCCCAGCCGTTGATGGATAAAATTATTCAGGATCACTACGAGCCAGGCGGCGTGATTATCCGCGCGATGGCCGCAAAACTGCTCCCTGACGGTATTATCAAACCGCATGTTGATAAGCATGCTTCATTTGAATTCAGTCACCGAATTCATATTCCCATTGTCACCAACCCTAAAGTGCGTTTTATGATTAACGGGCGGCCTAATCAGTTTCAAGTGGGCAATGCTTACGAGATAAATAATCAACTACAGCACAGTGTGATGAACAAGGGTTCGGAAGCGAGAACGACTTTTATTTTCGACTATGTTCCGCCAAGTCAAATGCATAAATTCGAGCTGGTGGTATGAAGTCTTTGCGGCAGCGGTTGCTGAATTTAATCTGCTTAAGTCAGCTTTTTCTCGTTCCGTTCATGATGGCGCAAGGCACTGCGGCAGCGACTATTTCACCGGATTCCGAGCTGCTCGATTACCGAGGTGTGTGGTATGGGTCGGCTCAGCAACCGCAAATGAGCTGGGCGGGAAGTGCCTTAGCGCTGAGATTTCGAGGAACGGAACTTGCTGTTGATTTTGACGTAGGCGCCAAGGCAGAGAATTTTCGCGTGGTGATTAACGGCGTTCCCAATCCCAGCCCGTTGCGACTAGAGTCTGGCCGCAGGCTAGTGACCTTGGCAGCCAATTTGGATTCGTCTCAACCCCACGAGATTGTCTTTTTCAAAGAAACTTACGATGGCACACCAAGCACCTTATATGGTGTTGCAGTCGATGATGAGGGTGAATTATTGGCTCCGCCTTCGCCTTCCGAAAGGAGAATCGCCTTTTTCGGTGATTCAAACATGGATGGGACCAGTAACTATTCCGAACATGACTCAGGATTCGCGGGTGCTTTCTTCGCCTATCCAGCCATGGCCGCGCGAATGTTAGGCGCTCGTACCACCACTCAAGCGTACGGCAGCGCAACCCTGAGCGGCTATGGCGATAATAATGTGATGCGCTTTATCTATTCGCCCGATTTCTTTAGCCAACGACCCGAGTTTCGCACCAATTTCGCCCCACAGGTGATTGTTGTGAATGCTGGCGCGAATGATATTTATCGTATTCCTGCCGAACCCGGTAATGGCTTCGGCCAGGCCTCATCCACTAACCCCGATACGATTCGCGCGCAAATGAAGGGACGCTTCAAATCGGTGGTGGCCGAGCTGCGCAAAGTCTATGGCGATGCGGTTCATATTGTGCTGTATAACGCCTATGGGTGGGACCTCAATGAACCGGCGAACTATACCGCCGAAGTGGTTGCCGAGGTGGGCGGGAATCTGTCCTACCTTCACTATCCGTGGACCTGGGAGAAATGGCACGGTTCGATGGTAGAACACGGTGGTCAAGCCCGACTTCTCGCCGCGCATATCTCCGAGCAAATGGGCTGGGAGGTTCAACAGGAGTCGCTTGTTTTCAATGGGTTTTCGGATGATGGGCAGGTCGCCAATGGCGACTTTGAATCTGTGGCTTATGGGGATTTTAGAGCCTTTGGCTGGCGCTATGCGTCGGAGTCGGCTCAGCGTGAGTGCGATGAAATAAATTGCTGGCTGAGGCTTGATGCTGACTCGACGGTTCATCAGGGTTTTGATGCCACGGGTGATACACTGCCTGGGCCATCGGAAGCGGGGTTAGTTATTCAAGTGCGGGCAAAAATTCGCGGTGATGCGAATGCCTCTGCCGAATTGCTGCTGGATACTGAGGCGCAGGCGCTTTATCAGCGCAACACCGCCGCACGTCAATCATTTGACGGGTTAACTACTGAATGGCGTGAGGTGATGTGGCAGGTGCCTATTCCAATAGGTTCGTGGAAGTTGTACCTGAGCCTGGGCGCCGAGGCTGGGCAGGTAGAGTTTGATGATGTTCGGACTCGCTTTGTCGTGATGGATGAAAAGTAAGTGCGAAGGCTGCGAACTGCTATCTCGATACGACGGGCTAGGGGGATAAGCCTTTAGCCAATTCTGATGTTAGCCAAGGGAAGGTAGGCACTGTTGAAGATTTTAAAAATAGTTAAAAGGCTGGGGCTTTTTCTAGCGGCCTATATCACTTACGCGGTTGTTCTGAACTTACCGATATTTGATGCGCAGCCCACTGAGTTGGCGATGAGCTATCAGCAGGGTGAATCTCTATCCGCGGAGCACTATCGGCTTATAGGGTTGACTTATGTGGATCGTGATGCGGAAGAGGTAGGGCGTGAGATACTCGAACGAGCGAGGTTATTCGAACGAGCGAGGTTAGACGAAGAATTTGATCTACGCCCTCACAACAATGATGTGCTTGAGTTGCTCTCGACGGGAGAGTCGGGTAAACGGATACGCCAGTTAGATGTCTCTGAGCTTGTTGGCATTGCAGCCTCTGCAGAAAATGATGTGGTGTTCGAGTCGGCAGGCTGGCAAGAGTTGAATCGCCGACTGACTAGTATCGACTGGGAAGGGTTAGGCAAGACAACACTTGATGCAGAAAGTTATCGGTATTTTTTCATGTATGGCGAGTACTATGATTATCTTTCACTTAGTCTTTGGCAGCTGGTCTACATTATTCGTAACCAAGATGAAGTAGCTCTGGCAGAGTGGTTAGCGCGGTACATGAGCTACATTGAGTACCCTGGTCCATTTTACTATCGCAAGTCGGTTGCCCAGCGCCCTTGGTACAGTTCGGAAACGATGCGTGAACTGTTAGATCTTGAATTCTTGTCAACAGCTGGGCGCAGTAGTGTAACCGCGCAACTCAAGACTTTTATCGAGCGCATTGACAGGAATCGAAGTGCGATCTTGATGCGAGTTAGAGAAAATGAAGCTCGAATCGCTGTCGGAACTCTAATAACCGGGACGCGTCACTTGAGTGTTGCTGGAGTATGGGACGGTAAATACAAGACGTCGGACCGGGCTGAGTCCACTTTGGTGCTCGCGCTTGTAGTCTTCTTCCAACGGCAACGCTTTATAAATCGAGCCGCAGATTACTCCGACAGCCAAATCAATGGAGTGATAGTTACGCACAGACCAATTTTTAGCAAAATTCTTTTTCCTCAAGATATAGTGGGTGAGCTAATTTTGGATGCTCTGTGGCACGTTTCCTCGTATGTACAGTCTATCCATTTTGATGAAGCCGATCAGTTTTGGAATACCTACGTTGATAGTTTAGTGGAATTACGCGCTGAGTTAGCACAGCTGCAGTAGGTGGTTTGGGGTCAGGTCCATGCCGTTATACTGCGCTTTGGTGCGAGCGGAGTTGCATTAGCCTGTTCCAATAGGTTCGTGGAAGTTGTACCTGAGCCTGGGCGCCGAGGCTGGGCAGGTAGAGTTTGATGATGTTCGGACTCACTTTGTTGTGATGGAAAAGAGTAGTTGATTGGGCAGCGTGTTATCATTGACGGGCTAAGGGCTAAGGGCTAAGGGCTAAGGGCTAAGATAGCCAGCTTCGCATGTAGTTAACCACGGGAAGGTAGACACAGTTGAAAATCTCAAAAATTGTTAAAAAGCTTGGGCTATTTCTAGCGGCCTATATCACCTACGCAATCGTACTGAACCTGCCGGTATTTGATGCTAAACCCTCTGAGTTGGTAGTGAGTTATCAACAGGGGGAAGCCTTATCTGCGGAGCACTATCGACGATTGGGGTTAGAGGACCTGGATCGCGATGCTGAAGAGGCAGGGCGTGAACGGTTTGCACTAGCTAAAGCGGAGGGTGATCGAATACCTGTCGATACCAGCGAGCTGATTAGTGCGCTGTCAACCGGCGCAGAGGGGTGGCCGATAACTCGTTACGGTACTGATTTCTCTGAGCTTATGCGGATTGCTGCCATTGACGAAAATGATGAGGTATTCGATTCAGTAGCTTGGCAAGAGCTGAACCACCGGCTGGCGACTACCGATTGGCGAGGTCTAGGTGGTTCGTCGCTTGATCCAGAAGACTATTATTATTTTACGCTGGAGCTAGGGGCGTTGAGCCCGGTGCAGTCAAGGTATTGGCAACTGGTGTACATTATTCGTAATCAAGATGAGCTAGCACTCGCAGAATGGTTGGCTCAACAAATGGAGCTTATTGAGCATCCTAATTCACTTATTGATAGCGCACTTGCTAGCGTGTTTAGTGCCGAATTTATCCGTGAATTACTGGAACTCGAATTTCTGTCAACGGCTACGCGCACTGATTTAACATCGAAAATCAATGCTTTTATCAAGCGAATTGAGAGTAACCGAGGGGAAATCTGGGCTGGAGTAAGGGAGCGAGAAACTCGTTTTGGAGTCGGATTCGCCATAGTTGTTAGCAATCTGAGTGACATCGAGATATGGGATCATTTTGGAGAGGGGGGCTGGGCTTTGTCCGCCGCGGAGCTAATGAGTTTAGTCTTCTTTCAATCGCAGCGATCCGCAAATCGACTTGTAGAAAATCTGGATCGTCTTCAAGACGGAGCGCCAAGCTGCCAGGGTAGATCGCTTGTTCAGCAAATCCTTTGGCCGCAGAACGTGATCGGTGAGATTTTAGGCGACCAGCTATGTGAGGCGATGAATATGACGTCACCGTCATATACTCGCTATGAGGAGGGTTGGAATAATTACGTTGATAGCTTGGTGGCATTACGTTCCGAGTTAACTCAGACTCACTAGACGAAGTGGATACCGCATTGGGGACGGGTACATACGGTTTTGCTCAATTCTGTACTCCCCCCTGAAAGGGTAGTTAAAACAATTGGCGTACCCACTTATGTACCCGACCCCTAATTCGACCCCTAATTGCATTCTACGCCGAGGCATTAACCACCCACCCCGATGGGTGGTTAATAGGGGCTATTGGTAGGCGTATGTACCCGTCCCCAATGCGCGGTCCCCAATGCGCGTCCCAAAACGCGGTTGTGCCTTTTTTCGCCAAAGCGGTTATACTTCGCGCCCCTATTTGTTTTTCAGGTAAATCAACGCCATGTCGGTCAGTGAACACATTGCCAATCGTCGAACCTTTGCGATTATTTCTCACCCGGATGCGGGTAAAACCACCATCACCGAAAAGTTACTGCTGTTAGGGCAGTTGATCCAAAAAGCTGGCTCGGTGAAGGGTAAAGGCTCGGATCGTCACGCTACCTCAGATTGGATGACCATGGAGCAGGAACGTGGGATCTCGGTGACCTCATCGGTGATGCAGTTCCCCTACAATGGCCGAACGGTGAACCTTCTCGATACGCCAGGCCACGAAGATTTCTCTGAAGATACCTACCGGACACTAACCGCCGTAGATTCCTGTCTCATGATTATTGACGCAGCGAAGGGTGTGGAAGATCGAACCATCAAGTTGATGAACGTCTGTCGTTTGCGCGATACGCCCATCATCAGTTTCGTCAATAAGCTGGATCGAGAAATTCGCGATCCCATTGAAACGCTGGACGAAATGGAAGAAGTCTTAGGCATCGCGGCAGCGCCAATCAACTGGCCAATTGGTTCGGGTAAAGAATTTAAGGGTGTTTACAACCTATATACGGACACCATTCACCTCTACAAGGCGGGATCTCGCTCGGTTATTCCTGAAGATATCCGCATCCAAGGTTTGAATTCACCAGAAGCCGATGAGCTGCTCGGCGTTTATGCTGACGAAGTTCGCGAGGAGCTTGAATTGGTTCGCGGTGCGACACACGAATTTGATATCGACGAATACAAGGCGGGTCAGCTTACCCCAGTATTCTTTGGTACGGCGCTCGGTAACTTCGGTGTACGTGAAATGTTAGATGACTTCGTTGAATGGGCACCAGCGCCGCTGGACCGAGATGCGTCGAGTCGTCAGGTTGTCGCCACAGAAGAAAAATTGAGTGGTTTCGTCTTTAAAATTCAGGCGAATATGGATCCGAAACACCGAGATCGTATTGCCTTCATGCGAGTTTGCTCGGGCTCCTATACTCGTGGCATGAAGATGAAGCACGTTCGTATTGGTAAGGATGTCAAAATCGCCGATGCGGTCACTTTTCTCGCTGGCGAACGTTCCCATGTAGAGGAAGCGGTAGCGGGCGATATTATCGGCTTGCATAACCACGGCACCATCCAGATTGGTGATACCTTCACCGAGGGTGAAGAGCTGAAGTTCACCGGAATTCCTCACTTCGCTCCGGAAATGTTCCGTCGAATTCGCCTCAAAGATCCGTTGAAGATGAAGGCGCTACAGAAAGGTCTTCAGCAATTGTCTGAAGAGGGCTCAACGCAGGTGTTCTTCCCAACGCGCAACAATGACATCGTAGTGGGTGCAGTAGGTGTGCTTCAGTACGAGGTGGTTGCGTATAGATTGAAGGAAGAATATAAAGTGGAAGCTGTGTATGAGCCGGTGAATGTGTACACCGCTCGCTGGATTGAGTGTGAAGATCCGCGCATGTTAGAAGACTTCAAACGTAAAAATAGTGAGAATGTGGCAGTTGATGGCGGTGGTCATCTCACTTACTTAGCACCCACCCGCGTTAACTTGCAGTTAACCCAAGAGCGTTGGCCGGATGTTGAATTTAGAGCAACGCGAGAGCATTAATCAATTATTTTGAACTGATTCTGCTAGTTGTTGTCTACTATTAACCTCAAGAGTTGGGTTATTCAGACCGATATCTAACCGTTGGTCACACTTTTGCGAACAAAAACTCCCCTCGGGTGTTTACATCGTACTGGGTAAATGGGCACAATGTGCTCATAGAACTTATTAGTAAATAAATTAGGATTTTAATATGCGTCGCTTTGCGAAACCTGCTGATGACGAAGAAAACGAAATTGACTTAACGCCAATGCTCGACGTCGTATTCATCATGCTGATTTTCTTCATTGTAACGGCTACGTTCATTAACGAAGTTGCCCTTGATTTTAATCGCCCTGATTCAACGGATGATACACCTCCTCCGCCCGATGCACCGCAGAACGCTGTGATCAATATTAACGCGTCTAACGTGATTGAGATTAATGGTCGTCGTGTTGATATCCGTGCGGTAGAAGCTAACGTTCGTCGTATCTTGGCTGAGAACCCAAATGGTTCAGTTGTTGTCATGGCGGCTGAGACTGCCGACACGGGTGTATTCGTTGAAGCGGCTGATGCTGCTCGCGCTGCAGCACCCAACGCGCCGGTTGCTTTGGTTATTGAGGGCGAGTAATCGCTAATCAATTTAATCACGCTAAGCAAGTAGAAAACAAGCCGACTCTAGTCGGCTTTTTTTCGTCTGAAGAACTGGTTCAGTAACGCCTTCAGATCTTTGTTCAGCCCTTGCTCTCAGAATCTAATACTTACATCTTGGCGCAGGGCTGTGCCATAATTAACGATCAAAAAAATAACAAAATAGCTTCGGAAGTGAACAGATGAAAAATTTAGCGGTCCCGAATTCAAATACTCCGATCAAACGCCGACCGATTCTTCGGTTCATTGGTAGGCTATATTTGCGAATTTCGGGCTGGCGCCTGATTGGTGAGTTTCCGGATGTGCCAAAGTGTGTAACGCCGGTAGCACCCCACACCAGTAACTGGGATTTCGCGCATGCCATCGCAATGGTCATGGCAACGGATTTTCGTGTTAATTTTATGGGTAAGCACACGCTATTCGAGGGCTTCTTTGGTAAATTCTTCTACGCAATGGGTGGAATTCCTGTTGTTCGTCATGATCCGAAGGGTCTTATCGAACAAGTGGCTGATCAGCTAAAAGAAATGGATAAAGCTATTTTGGCAATTGCTCCCGAGGGAACGCGCAAGAAAACGGACCATTGGAAAACGGGTTATTTACGTATCGCGTATGCAGCGAATCTCCCTATAGTCCCTGCGTATATTGATTATCCAAGCAAAACCATCGCCTTTATTCCTCCCGTGCCGTTAACTGGCGATTTAGATACGGATATGGAGCGGGTTCAGATGGCTGTTAAACCCTACAGAGGTAAATATCCAGAGCAACATCTGTAGCAATAGTTAGGAAGACTAATTTCAGCCTAGGAGGGCTTATGTACGCAAACCCGTTACTTCGTTTTTTAATTGGTGCCGCAGCATTGGTGGTTGCCGTAGCAGGATTGCAAGCAGCTCAAGCTGCACTGGTGCCGTTATTATTAAGTCTTTTTATTGCAGTGCTATGTGGGCCGATACTGTTTTTTCTTAAACAGCGCAAGGTTCCTACAGGGTTATCAATCTTTTTGATTATGTGTCTGGTCACCGCAGTGTTGGCATTCATGAGCGCCTTGGTTAGCGGGTCAGTGACACAATTCATTAGTGATTTACCGCTCTACCAAAGCCGTCTCACCGAAATAAGCGCTGGATTCCTAGCGTGGGCCGAGACTACGGGTGCATCAATGGGGATTGAAGTTTCAACCGAAACCCTTCGAGAGCAAGTTAACCCTAGCCAGCTTTTAGGTATGGTAGGTAATACTCTGAGTTCCTTTGGTAACTTAATGACGAATACCTTACTCATACTGGTTACGGTGATATTCATTCTGTCAGAAATGGATAGTTGGAAAGGTAAACTCAAGTTCATCGATAAGGGCAACTCGTCCGGTGGCATTGGGGATTCTATTTCTCGTATCGGTGAAACGGTTGTGCACTACATGACACTTAAGTTGTGGGTGAGCTTGGCCACGGGGGTGGTAATTGGTTTATGGTTGTGGATTATCGGTGTTGATTATCCTCTCCTTTGGGCTTTTGTGGCTTTTTTACTTAACTTTATTCCTAACTTAGGATCGATATTGGCAGCTATTCCCGCCGTATTACTAGCAGTGGTGCAATTGGGAGTGGGGCCCGCAGCCTTAACGGCGTTGGGTTATTTAGCGGTGAATATGATCATGGGTAATGTCATTGAGCCGAAAATCATGGGGCGTGGCCTCAATTTGAGCACGCTGGTGGTATTCCTAAGCTTAGTGCTCTGGGGTTGGATTCTTGGGCCCGTTGGCATGTTCTTATCCGTACCGCTGACCATGGCGGTTAAAATAGCTCTTGAGCATTTCCCGGAAACACGCTCTATCGCCATCATGCTGGGCGGAGCAGTACCGGAGGAAGAGCTTGAGCCAATGAGTGACGAAGAACTGAGCCGCATCGCCGGAGACGGAAACTAAGTTCGTGTTGCGACTGGGCTTGGCGCAGTGGCATCATCGCGACTGGACTACTCAAATTGGTGGTCGAGGGCTAGCCGCGTACGCTGAACAGTTTAATACTGTGGAGGCCGGTAGCACTTTCTATGCACTACCATCGCTACAAACGGTGGCTCAATGGTCGCTAGATACCCACAGTGATTTCCGCTTTTCCTTTAAGCTTCCGCAAACGGTTACCCATCGTGGCGGTTTGGTGGCGAATAGCCCAGAACTCAACGAGTTCTTTCGTGTTTTGGATGTGGTGTTAGATCGTTGTGCGCCATTTATGATCCAACTACCGCCTACTTTTACTAAAGCTCATTTTTCATCACTAGAAGCTTTCTTGTTGAGCCTGCCTGCAGGACTTCGGTACGGTATTGAATTCCGTCACCCGGATTTCTTCGATCGAGCGGAAACCGAACGTGCAACGAACCAGTTGCTCTACCAACTTGGTATTGAACGAATTTGGTTTGATACGCGTGCCCTTCGAGCGTCGGCAGCGGATAACGACGCCACCCAAGATGCGCAGCGTAAAAAACCCAACGTGCCTACCTATGGCTATGCCCTAACCGATACACCCATGGTGCGACTGATTTCTCATACCTACTGGCAAGGCGCTAAGGATCACGCTACCCAATGGGCGAAACGTTTCGCACAGTGGGTCGATGACGGGCGTGAGGTTTATTGTTTTGCCCACACTCCTAGTAATGCGAGAGCGCCGGAGTTCGCAGGAGCAATACAGGACCTCAGTGCACAATTCAGTCACCAGATACCGTCCTGGCAATGGCGTAGCGGAACCACTGGAAGCTTACTTTAGTTGGCTAGTGAAAGTCGCACTGGTGGCGGGTATGACAGTATGGCAAAATCGCGCCATTAACTGACTTGAGGTATTTATGGAATTTAAAAAATGGGAATGCATCGTTTGTGGATACGTTTACGATGAGGCCGAAGGCTGGCCCGAAGACGGAATTGCGCCAGGAACCAAATGGGAAGATGTTCCAGAAGACTGGTTGTGTCCTGATTGTCTGGTAGGTAAGGACGAATTCGAGATGGTTCAAATAGGTTGATCACGGACCAAATTGTCCTCAGTGAGCGAATTCGCGCCATTCTACCGGAGGCTAAACTTGAGGTGGTTCAACTACCCGACGCGCCGGAAATTTCGCTCTGTCTGCTAGAGGATAGTTGTTTTAGACGCCCGCTCACCGAACAGGAAGTCAGTGCGGCATGGACGCATCCGCCCTATTGGGCGTTTTGTTGGGCAAGCGGTCAGGCCATGGCGAGGTATCTGCTTGATCATCCTGCTGAGGTGTCGGGAAAACGTGTGGTCGACTTTGGTTGTGGCTCCGGTGTGGCGGGTATTGCAGCGGTTAAAGCGGGGGCGAAAGTGGTTGCCTGTGATATTGATCCCGATGCGCTTCAGGCTACGAAGCTTAATGCTGAACTCAACGGCGTAGCAGTTATCGATGGCGATGAGCGGCTGCACGATAGTCCTAATTCCCTGCTCTGGGATGTGATAACTGAACAGGAATGGCAGAATGCCTTGGTACTCTGTTCCGATATGAATCGTATTGGCTTAGCGGATTGTCTATTGGCAGCTGATGTCTTATATGATCCGCAAAACTTGCCGCTATTGGATGACTTCTGTGCTTGGTCGAAGTCAGTGCTCGTTGCAGACTCTCGCGTGCGAAATTTTAGTCATTCACGCTATCACTGGGAATTCGAAATTCAGTCAATTACGTTGCCGGACTTAGATGAACTGCTAATGCACCGCTGTGTGAATTTTTACCGGAGAACTAACTAGTGGCGACACGTTTCACGGAGCAGTTAAAAGGGCTTAACGAACGCTACTCACTTGCAGCCACTTCAAGCCCGCTTTCACCTACTAAGGTGTTGTTAGTTTAGATTGTAGCGGGCGCAAGCCAAAGCAGGTTGTTCTCGTAGTCAATAATGGCATTGTGCGCTTTCAAATAATCAGAGCCGATAATTGCTGATAAGGTACGAACGTCTTTGCTTCGGTAGACGCGGTTGATATGCTCTAAATTCATCACTTTCATTTCACTGGCCTCCAGAATCTGCTCCCCTAGAGTGAAATCGTTGAAATCCGCAATTTCTAGATAGCCCTGTGAGCCGCCAAGGCCAACCGCACGAATGGATGATTCGCGAGTGGACGCGTTGATACGCTTAACAAAACTCTGGTCGACTACCGTTGTTGTCGCACCACTATCCACTAAAATATCTACTGGGATGCTATTGAGCTGTCCATTAACGATAAAGTGTCCGAAGCGATTCTCGGTCAGTTCAATGGCAATATAGCCTCTGTTGTTGAGTAGGGCGCGAAGATCCTCGGCGTGCACGCTACTAAAAGGTAGTAGAAGTGTGGCAATCAAAATGATGCTGTGAAGCAACTTGCTAAGTGCTGGGATCCGTTTCATCGTGCCACTCCGTGTGAAAATACCTGAGAGTCTCAAGATAGGTGTAGCCGAGTGCTAGCACAGTAGGGAGCGACCGATTTGAATTAGTTGATTTGGGAGGGGGAGATACGCAGAAGTACTATCAAAGCGGAGAATGTTACTCGCTTGGTTGCTCCGCAACTATGAGTTCTGCCTTAAAAGATGCGCCATTACGCCATACCGTCAGTTCGAGTTTTTGGCCGGCTTCAGCGGTCGCTACCTGTCGAGCCACCAGAGCGGGGGAGGTTAGCGGCGCGCCACCCCAACCGATGATGATATCACCCGCCTGTAAGCCAGCCAAATCAGCTGGTCCGTTAGGTGCCACCGAAATTATTCCAAGGCCTTGATCTGTGGGTAAGCCAAGTGAACGTATGAGAGAGTTGGTTAGCGATCCACCGGAGATACCTAGCCAGCCTCGCGATACTCGCCCATTTTCAATAATGCTTTCGACTACATACTTAATCGTTGATGTTGGGATGGCGAAGCTTATGCCTTCGGTGCGGCTACCCAGAACCGAGGTACTTATGCCGACGAGTTCACCATGAGTGTTAACCAATGGGCCACCTGAATTTCCGGGATTGATCGCCGCATCAGTTTGGAGGTAAACACTAGCGCCCGAATTGATATTTAATCGCTCGGTTGCGCTTATGATTCCCTGCGTAACAGTTAAACCGACACCAAAGGGGTTACCGATTGCGAGAACAATGTCACCGACGAAAATTTCGCTAGGCTCCTCAAGGGCAAGGGTATGCAGATTGTTAAGTTCAACTTTAAGTACCGCCAAATCGCTGAAAGAATCGTCACCGAGTAGCTCTGCCGTCGCTTCGCGACCGTCGGCAAACACCACCAAGATATCGGTAGCGTCAGCAATCACGTGACGATTGGTGGCAATGTAACCATCACTGCGAATCACTACTCCAGAACCAAGAACGGTACTTTCATGCTCGTCCTGCTGGAGTAGACCAAGGTTGCGGGAGAGCTGTGCTTGAGCACGATCCTGTTCGGTAGTCTCGGCAACTTTACGAGAATAGATTGACACCACAGCCGGGGCGGCATGATTAACGGCCTGTCGATAGCCGTCTTGAGTTTCTATGTTGTCAGTGGGATTGGGTACTATCGTATCACCACTCAGCACTACAAATCCTAGGGCAACCCCAGCGATAATCGGCCACAGCCAATCTCGAAGGTGTTTTGTGAGGGCGCTAGTTGTCATCCCAATCTTCCCTGTAGGGCGCCTCTTTGGCGCCGTATTGTTATTGTTTTATAATGCTGAATAGGCCGTGATTATATGCGAGGCGGTTCAACGGGCTCATCCTTAAGGCCGTATTCCTCGGAGAGTGTACCTACAGCATTCGCACTTTTAGGCGCCCAATCTCTTGGCGGCTCTGCATGTGAAAGTGATGGCTTAGTGCCGTCGAAATGGCTAGTTAGGTTAATATTAGCAATCTGTTGAGCGCTATCGATTAACTGAGACTGCAAGGTTTCACCCTGGCGGTTGAGCTCGGCGGTAGCTGCTGCCATGTGATCGAAATACGTAGCCAGATCACGGCGAAGTTCAGCAGTTGGGTCAGTAATCGGTTTTTCAGGCTGAATTGACGTGGTTTGCTGAGCTTTGTTAATGCCGGTTAGGTAACCTACAACTACACCAATAACAAGGAAGGCGATTGCAATAAAAATAGGGGTGATAAAACTATCCACGGCTTTCTCCATTAGCTTTTAAAATGGCTGGTTCTGATTAGTTGTAAATAAAGTCTAAAAAACAACGTATTAACCGTTATTATAGAGGTATCTCCATTAAAGCTATAGTACTACTTCATGAACAATCTATTTAGTCAGAAATCACACACGTTTTTTATTGATGGGCCGGAAGGTAAATTAGAGGCGGTCATCGATGGTTGCCCAAAAGATCTTCGTGGCGTTGCTATTGTGTGCCATCCGCACCCGCTCTACGCCGGAACCATGCATAACAAGGTGGCGCATACGCTCGCGCGTGCGTATCGAGACAGTGGTATCGCTGCACTACGTTTCAACTTTCGGGGGGTTGGCGATTCCGAAGGTAGCTACGGTGACGGTGATGGCGAAGTTGAAGACCTGTTGGCCATTAACCGCTGGGTAAATGAACATCGAGGTGGCTTAGTTAAATATCTCGGTGGTTTTAGCTTCGGTTCAATGGTGGCGGCAAGAGGTGCGGCCGAGTGCCAGCCTAAGCATTTATGTTTAGTTGCTCCGCCAGCAGGGAAATATCAGTATCCAACGCAGTATGATTGCCCGGTATTACTTCTCCAGGGTACGGCTGACGAAGTTTGTGATGCCGAGGATGCCTTTGAATGGGCTCGAAATACCACCCCTGCGCCAGCGGTTGAGGTGTTCGATGAGGGCTCGCATTTTTTCCACGGTATTCTTTCAGATTTTAAGCGTCGAGTGATGAAGCACTTGGGCGCTGTGTGAGGAGCAACACATTTTGAGTCCCTACGAACAATGGAAAGCCTTAGTTGATAGCGGCGAATTTAGTTACGATCCCGCGCAAGAGCTAACGGTGACCCGACTAACTGAAGTCTATGACCATCTTTGTATGGCATTGCATGACCCAGCTCCTGTTTCCGTTTGGCGCAAGGTTTTGAAACGGCCAAAGCGGGTTGCACCCATCAAGGGCCTCTATCTTTGGGGTGGTGTAGGGCGAGGCAAAACTTGGTTGATGGATGTCTTCTATGGCGCCATTCCCGGAGAGCGTAAGATGCGGATGCATTTTCACCGCTTCATGCGTCGTGTTCACGGTGATCTTAAACGGCTAGAAAAACGCAGTGACCCACTGGTGCATGTGGCCGACGAGATTGCTGCGGAAACGAAAGTAATTTGTTTCGATGAATTTTTTGTCAAGGATATCACCGATGCCATGTTGTTGGGGCGAATGTTCCAGCTGTTGTTTGCACGAGGGATTACCTTGGTAGCTACCTCCAATATCCCACCAGAAAAGCTCTATGAAAACGGTTTACAGCGCAGAAGGTTTGTCCCCGCGATTGAGATGATTCAAACCCACTGTGAGGTGTTGAATGTTGATAGCGACACGGACTATCGTCTACGCACTCTCTCGCAGGCGGAGCTCTACCATATTGGTAAACCCGAGCAGACTGATGATGCGCTTAGAGCAGCCTTCTCTCAGTTAACAGCGAACCACTCAGGTGGTGAGCGTGCCGTGGAGATCGAATTATTAGGGCGAACGGTAATTGGCCGACGGGTTCATGATGATGTTGCCTGGTTTGATTTTGATGCCCTCTGCAACGGGCCGCGTTCACAGCACGACTATATTGAGCTGGCAAAGGAATTTCATGCAGTGATTCTATCCGGCGTTCCGCAACTCAACGCTCAGATCGAAGATCAGGCTAGAAGATTTGTTTACCTCATTGACGAGTTCTACGATTGCAATGTGAAGCTGATTATTGCCGCAGAGGTCGGCATCCACGATCTCTACGTGGGAGATCAGATGCAGTTTGAATTCCAACGCACCATAAGCCGGTTGTTGGAGATGCAATCGCATGAATACCTTGCTCAGGAGCATAGAGCATAGCGAAAAACTAAGCGCTCAAGTCAACCAACTTGGGCGGTCAATCGTTGAAGCCCTAGAAGATTGATGTGTGCATCTCGTCAGGGTAGTTCTGATTGAGATAGGCCCCCATTAAGTACAACTCTTAGGCTTAAGTCGGGTAGCTCGTATAGGAAGCTCAAAGCTTCTGATCTATAGTTCGCGTCGCTGGCGTATTTTTTTATTAGTTGCGCTAGACAATGGCGTTTGACTTCTATATAGTTCCGCGCCAAAGGTTGAGCACGACAACATGAAGACAAATAGCTCGCCGAATCGAAGGTTCTTCTGTAGCCCCGATTCATATCGATAAGCAAACCAAGGTGTTTGCCCGTTCGTTTACGGTACTTTAGTGATTTCTATCACTGGGTTGCTGTGGTTTATTAATCACGCAATTTGGCTGAGTGAAATGATTTAAAGCTGCTGTCCTGTCTTCTTCTCTTATCGAGAATCTGTCGTGTTCTTTTAGTTTGCGGGAAACCGCCTAGAGCAGGATTTTGTTTTAATGAAAACCTTCAGTGCAAAAGCAGAAGCTGTACAGCGCGAGTGGTTCATTGTTGACGCTAAGGGTAAAACCCTTGGTCGTTTGGCAACTGAAATCGCTACACGCCTACGTGGCAAGCATAAGCCAGAATACACCCCACACGTTGACACTGGCGACTTCATTATTGTTGTGAACGCAGCAGAAGTTAACGTAACCGGTAACAAAGCTAAAGACAAAATGTATCACCGTCACACGGGTTACATTGGTGGCTTGAAATCAATTTCTTTCGAGAAGTTGATCGAGAAAGCGCCTGAGCGCACCATCGAAACAGCTGTTAAAGGTATGCTACCAAAAGGTCCTCTTGGCCGTGTAATGTTCAAGAAGCTTAAAGTATACCCAGGTGCTGAGCACCCACATACAGCACAACAGCCTAAGCAATTAGACATTTAATCGGAGCAGAACAATGGCAGAACAATTCTACGGAACCGGTCGCCGCAAGACTGCTACCGCACGAGTCTTCTTGAAGGCGGGTAGTGGCGCGATCACTGTTAACAATCGTTCATTAGATGAGTACTTCGGTCGTGAAGTAGCTCGTATGATCGTTCGTCAACCTCTTGAGTTGACTGAACTTACCGAAAAGTTTGATATCGCTGTTACCGTTAAAGGTGGTGGTGCTTTCGGTCAGGCTGGCGCAATTCGCCACGGTCTAACGCGCGCATTGATGAGCTATGACGAAACTTTACGTGGCGCATTGCGTGCAGCGGGTTATGTAACTCGTGATGCTCGTGAAGTTGAGCGTAAGAAAGTTGGTCTACGCAAAGCACGTAAGAGCACTCAGTTCTCGAAGCGTTAATTTTCGATCCTATCGACGATTGGCCTGGTGCGAATCGTTGTTCGAAAATTCAAAACCCCGCCCTAGTGCGGGGTTTTGTCGTTCTAGAGTAGTTGTTTCTTAGTACGCTTTCGCTTTCGCCCCTTCACTCTCATCTTTGTTTTTGTGCCTACCTGACACGTGTTGCCCTACGCGCACCGTAAGTTTCCGATGGGCGGCTGAGCCTAAAATGGTGGTGGTTCGTAATAATCAATAGGCACAATAAAGTGCTAAGTGACTAAGGAGGGATTGCAGCGCTTTTAGCTTCCGTCGCGCAGGCACGATGGCGCAAATCGTCTATAGTCTTCAACAATGTCAAAAATTGTCTTAAATCATCGCATTAGCGAGCTAGATAACCTTGTTACTCTTAGGGGTTTCTTATAACATACCAAGATAATTTTAAGTGCAGTAAACGCGGCGATAAGCCTAAGTTTGAAGTGAAGTTGTGATGGGAGAATATGCGTCATGAGCGATGACGGAGTAAATACGGCGCGCCGTAAATTTCTTATCGGAGCCACCGGAGCGGTGGGTGCGGTGGGTGCAGTGGGTGCAGCCGTTCCGTTCGTAGGGTCTTGGGCCCCGAGCGCTAAAGCTAAGGCCGCTGGAGCCCCGGCTCGAGTGAATATCAGTAAGCTTGCTCCTGGCGAGATGATGGTAGGCGAATGGCGAGGTAAGCCAATTTACGTTGTTAGACGTACGCCAGAAGTGCTTGAGGACTTATACAAGATGGACGGCGAACTCCGCGATCCGGAATCTGTAGAGCCAATGCAGCCAGAGTACGCTCAGAACCACTATCGTTCGATTAAGGACGAGTACTTGGTTTTGATTGGTATCTGTACTCACTTAGGTTGTGCTCCTCAGTATCGCCCCGAAGTTGGCGCCGCCGACTTAGGTGGAGATCAGTGGTTCGGCGGGTTCTATTGCCCATGTCACGGTTCGAAGTTCGATCTAGCTGGTCGTGTACTCAAAGGTGTACCGGCACCAGTTAACCTCGAAGTTCCTCCTTACAAGTTTGAAACCGACGGCTTGCTTATTATTGGCGTCGACGAGGAGACTGCATAATGTCGAAAATGAAGTCATTTATGGAGTGGCTCAACTACCGTTTACCGGTAACCGAGGCCTTTAATAAACACGCGGGCGAATACTACGCTCCGAAGAACTTTAACTTTTGGTACTACTTTGGCGTACTCGCGTCCATCGTGCTGGTCAACCAGTTGGTCACCGGGATTTGGCTAACGATGAGCTACGAACCATCAGCGGAAGGGGCATTCTCTTCGGTTGAGTACATCATGCGTGATGTCGACTACGGTTGGATTATCCGCTACATGCACAGTACTGGCGCCTCGGCGTTCTTCGTCGTTGTCTACCTGCACATGTTCCGCGGACTACTTTACGGTTCTTACCGTAAGCCACGTGAGCTGGTATGGATCTTCGGTATGTTGATCTACCTCGCGCTCATGGCAGAAGCTTTCATGGGTTACGTACTTCCTTGGGGCCAGATGTCTTACTGGGGTGCTCAGGTAATTGTTAACCTGTTCGGCGCAATCCCAGGAATTGGCGAAGCACTAGTAGAATGGATTCGTGGTGATTACCTGATTTCAGGTATTACGCTAAACCGTTTCTTTGCCTTGCACGTGGTAGCGTTGCCGATTGTCTTACTGGCATTGGTTGTACTGCATATCCTTGCGCTACACCAAGTTGGTTCGAACAACCCTGATGGCGTAGAAATCAAGGCGCACAAGGATGAGAAAGGTAATCCTGTAGATGGCATCACCTTCCACCCTTACTACACAGTGCATGATCTACAAGCTATTGCAGTGTTCCTGTTTATCTTCTGTGCGGTACTGTTCTTCATGCCAGAGATGGGCGGTTTCTTCTTGGAATACGCTAACTTCGAAGAAGCAAACAACCTGAAGACCCCTGAGCATATTGCACCGGTTTGGTACTTCACCCCGTTCTACGCGATGTTGCGTGCTGTAACCATTGACATTGGCCCGCTGAGCTCTAAGTTCCTTGGCTTTATCGTCATGGGTGCTGCCATTGCCGTATTGTTCGTCTTGCCTTGGCTTGATCGTGCGAAAGCGCGTTCAGTTCGCTACAAAGGTAAAGTGACGTTCATTATGCTGGGTCTGTTCGTGAGCTCTTTCATCATCCTAGGTGTGCTAGGTGTTAAAGCCGCTACACCGTCGCGTACCGTGCTAAGTCAGCTGACTACGACGATTTACTTTGCGTTCCTACTGGGTATGCCATGGTGGTCGCGTGCGGGTATCAAGACTACCGGCACCTACGTAAGTATGTGGTTCTGGGGTGTGTTGATTGCGGGTATCTCGTTATCAGCGATTTCAACCACTATGTCTGGGACTGAAACCGATGTTCACATGATTGCAACAGCAGTCTATGGCTTAATCGTTGCCGGTATCTTCTTCATCATGCCTTGGCTCGTTGCGGCTGACAGTGAGAAGCAAGAACCTGAGCGTGTAACTATGGACGGTGGCATGGGGCCAATGAAAGTTATCCTATGCCTAGTTGCCGTTGCATTATTAACAGCGCTGCCGCTACAGGCCAGTGCAGCGGGTGGTTCAGGCTACCCGCTAGACTCTGCGAACGTTGACGTGAGTGACCAAGAGTCACTCCAACGTGGCGCCGCGTTGTTCACGAACTACTGCATGGGTTGTCATAGTCTTAAGTTCCAGCGCTTTGAGCGCACGGCGGATGACCTGGGAATTCCCCATGACATTATGCAGGAGAACTTGAATTTCTCTGGCACAACTATTGGTTCGCTTATGGAAATTCCAATGACGCCAGACCTCGGTAAGCAGTGGTTTGGCGCAGCACCACCGGATCTTACTTTGGTAGCTCGCGCTCGCGGTGTTGACTGGTTGTACACTTACCTGCGTACCTTCTATAAGGATCCTTCACGTCCAATGGGTGTGAATAACAAGGTTTTCCCTAATGTTGGTATGCCGCACGCACTGTTAGAGCTTCAAGGTCTGACCGAATGTGCTCCAGGGCCTGTTTTGGCCGCTAATGGCGGGCAGAAACGTGATCCGTTGACAGGCGCGCCATTGCTAGAAGATCCATGTGGTACGCTAGCGATTGTCGAGCCGGGCAAGCTATCAGCTGAAGAATATGACCAAGCCGTTTACGATTTAGTTAACTTCTTGGCCTACACGGCAGAACCTACGCAATTGACGCGTGAGCGTATTGGCATGTTTGTGTTATTATTCATCGCAGTATTCTTCGTATTCGCATATCTTCTGAATCGCGAATATTGGAAAGACGTTCACTAAACACTTGTTTAGCTGAATTTATCGAGGGCAGCTTTTACAGCTGCCCTTTTGTGCTTTTATATTTTGAACAGTCGAGGTAACTTCTATGGGTGTTGTCGCTAAGCGATCCTCCATGACATTTTTTTCTAATGCCACTTGTCAATTTTGTCACCGCGTTCGTATTGTTCTCGCTGAGAAAGGCGTCACGGTAGAAATCGTAGACGTTGATTTAAATGACAGACCGCAGGAATTACTCGAATTAAATCCCTACGGTACCGTTCCAACCTTGCTTGATCGTGACTTAGCTTTGTACGAGTCAAAGGTGATGATGGAATATCTTGATGAGCGATTCCCGCACCCACCTCTACTACCTGTATATCCTGTTGCGCGAGCTGAAAGCCGCCAGTTGATGTATCGAATTGAACGTGATTGGGCGCCGCTCATCAGTGTTATTCAGACTCATGAGGACCCTAAGGTTATCGAACTTGCCCGTAAGCGACTGCGTGAAGGTCTACTCTCTACAGCGCCGGTATTCGGTGAGCTTGACTACTTTATGAGCGAAGAGCTGACGTTGGTAGATTGCTGTATGGCTCCTATCCTGTGGCGCTTACCGCTACTGGGTATCGATTTGGGCGAAGGCAAGTCTGCTGAATTACTGCAGGGCTATATGACGCGCCTTTTCGAACGCGAGTCGTTCCAAAACTCATTGACGGATTTGGAAAAAGAGATGCGTGATCTATAATTAAGAATACGGTCTCACAATGGCGCCTTTTGGCGCCATTTTTGCTTTAAGGATGTAACAATGAAGATGACCCCCAATAGAGGCTATGTTTGTAGAGCTGTCTACGACTGGATTCTTGACAATAACGCGACCCCCTATCTCTATGTCAATGCATTAGCTAAAGATGTAGAAGTCCCTCAGGAATACGTTAGTAAAGGCCAGATCGTGCTCAACATTGCGCCTTCGGCTGTACAGAACTTAGTCTTGCACAATGACGGTATTAGCTTTAATGCTCGCTTTGGTGGCATCCCTAGAACCATCTGGGTTCCTATCTGGGCAGTGTTGGGTTTGGTTGCGCAGGAATCCAACGAGGGGATGTTCTTTGATCCTCAGGAGATTGAGCCTTACTCCCTCAGTGAGGGAACAATATTAGCAGTAGATAGTGATGACCCTGATCCCGACTCGCCCCCGCCTTCGTCAACTACTAAAGGACGTCCTTCGCTTAAGGTTGTAAAGTAACGGCATAATTAAACAACGCGAACAGAGATCATCTCGCGCTCAGAGATGGAACATTACCACGCGTTTGGAAATGCTTTAGAACACTACTTAATAATAGGAAAACCTATGCTCAAGGATTTTTTACGTTGGGAAGCCGCAGGCGGAATGCTGCTTGTGATTGCAATGGCTGCAGCGATGATTGTGGCGAATACGCCGCTGAATGAATATTATCAGGCTTGGTTGGATTTAATTGTTCAGATTCGAGTAGGTTCTCTCGATATCGAGAAGCCACTTCTCCTATGGATTAACGATGGACTCATGGCTGTTTTCTTCCTCATGATTGGCTTGGAAGTAAAGCGTGAGGTTTTGGAAGGTGAGTTAAGTTCCCCCGC
The DNA here is from genome assembly GCF_947497555.1 of uncultured Umboniibacter sp. NCBI lineage: Bacteria > Pseudomonadati > Pseudomonadota > Gammaproteobacteria > Cellvibrionales > Cellvibrionaceae > Umboniibacter > uncultured Umboniibacter sp. Next base: position 265,138 of record NZ_CANMGY010000003.1, on the reverse strand, counting down.
GCAGATTGTATTGCCAGCCTTCGCAGCAGTAGGTGGGATGTTGGTCCCCGCTCTGGTCTATGCCTACTTCAACTGGGGTAATGAAGCGGCCATGGCAGGGTGGGCAATCCCAACGGCTACGGATATTGCTTTTGCCTTAGGGATTTTGAGCCTGCTCGGAAACCGCGTACCGCCAGCACTAAAGGTTTTCCTACTAGCACTCGCAATTATGGATGACCTAGGCGCTATCATTATTATCGCGATTTTCTACACCTCGGATTTAAGTACGCTTTCTTTAATCTCTGGTGGTATCGCTTTACTCGTTCTGATTTTATTCAACGTGTTAAACATTAAACACCTTGGTATCTTCATGATTGTTGGCACCATCATGTGGGTATGTGTATTGAAGAGTGGGGTTCACGCTACGCTGGCAGGGGTCGCACTCGCCTTTACCTTGCCGCTGAAGTTCAAAGACGGTACTGAGGGGTATGTCCACAAAGTTGAGCATGCCGTTCATCGCTATGTCGCTTTTATGATTTTGCCCATTTTCGCCTTCGCAAATACGGGGATCAGTTTCTCCGGTATTCCGTTAGCTGATGCAATGGGGAGTATTCCAGTCGGTATTGCTGCTGGCTTAGCCGTGGGTAAGCCAATAGGCGTGTTCGTTTTTGCCGCTATCCCAATTCTAGTCGGCTGGGCAACCCTACCCAAGGATGTTTCTTGGTCCGCTTTGTTCGGAGTGGGCTGTATCTGTGGCGTGGGGTTAACCATGAGTCTGTTCATTGGTACACTCGCTTTCTCGGGAGCAGGTGGTGGCGGCGAGGCTGGGATCATGATTGACCGAATAGGTGTATTAGCCGGTTCTTGGATCTCCGCAATCGTAGGCTTCTTCGTGCTCTGGCTGGTGCTACCAAAAGTAGCCAGAGGCTGATGATTCATCCAGAAGCTGCCTAAGCTGGTAGCTTCATAGAGTTATGCAAAACCGAGCGCTCGAAGGAGTTGCTCGGTTTTTTTTGGATTAGCGATTAACTACTGGGAGCTCGGTCATCTCCAAGTTAGCAGCGGCCATTACGCGGAGGCTAGGCACTGTCAGAATACTTGGCATTATGGAAGCGCGAGTTAAGACCTAGCTAACTAAATAACTTCTTAACTTCTTAAATGCTTAACTTCTTAAATGCTTAACTTCTTAAATGCTTAACTTCTTAAATGCTTAACTTCTTAAATGCTTAACTATTATCCAAACGCTTGAGCTCATGACTTACCGCAGCATGCCATCTTGATAATAATGTCTCTCGGATCGCAGGGTCGACTTTGGGATCAAAGCGATCGCCAACGTCCTTGGGTTGAGGTAGAGCCTCTAAGTCGTTAACAATGCCGGCACCGAGAGCCGCCAAATAGGCAGCGCCAAGCGCCGTGGCCTCGGTAAAGCCGCTGCGCTGTATGCTTAGTTCAGAGACGTCCGCCAACCACTGGCAAAAGAGTGAATTATTCACCATTCCGCCATCTACTTTGAGCTGCTTTAGCTCCACACCATCGGAGCGCATCGCCGCGAACAAATCAGCACTTTGAAACGCGACACTTTGTAAGGCGGCACTGGCTATGTGGCGTTTATCAGTGCCGCGCGTCATACCGCTAATACTCGCACGAGTGTCAGCAGCCCAATGTGGCGCACCTAAACCCGTAAACGCGGGCACCATGACCACTCCGTGATCAATATCAACCGCTGCGGCCAAGTTCTCACATTCATCGGCAGAGGAAATAATACAAAGGGAATCTCTTAGCCACTGAATGACGGCTCCCGCCATGAATATTGAACCTTCAATGGCATAGTGAGTTCGGCCATTAATTCGGTAGGCAACGGTAGAGAGAAGTTGGTGTTCACTGTAAACAATACTAGATCCAGTGTTCGCCATGGCAAAGCACCCGGTACCATAGGTAGATTTTATATCTCCGGATTGCCAGCAGCGTTGTCCAATTAGTGCCGCCTGCTGATCACCTGCAACGCCTCGAATCGGAATGGAATGGCCGAAAAGTGAGGAGTCGGTTTCACCAAAGTCATCAGCGCTATCGTAAACATCGGGAAGTATCGCTTCCGGGACGCCAAATAGCGTCATCAACTCTTCGTCCCAACATTGCTTGCGAATATTGAACAGCTGAGTTCGCGACGCATTCGTGGCATCGGTAGCATGGACCTCGCCGCCGGTGAGGTTCCAAATAAGCCAGCTATCCATCGTACCAACTAGCACGTCGCCCTCGATCATGAGTTCCCTAGCGCCAGAAGTGTTCTCGAGGAGCCACTGAATTTTTGAGGCTGAAAAATAAGGATCGAGCACTAAGCCGGTTTTATGTTTGATGCCTTCGCCAAGATTCTGCTCGCGCAAGCGGCGGCAGACGGACTCGGTACGTCTATCTTGCCACACTATGGCGGGAGCGATGGGTTTCCCCGTACTTCGCTGCCACGCCACAACCGTTTCTCGCTGATTAGTTATGCCTATTGCAGTGATATCCTCAGCGCTAAGATGGGCCTTATGAAGAGCTTGGCGTACGGTAATTAATACAGATTCCCATATCTCAAGCGCGTCGTGCTCAACCCAGCCGTTGCTGGGGAAGAACTGTTGAAACTCGACTTGATGGCTAGCAACCTCAGTAAAGTCAGCAGCAAAGATAATCGCTCGTGAACTGGTCGTCCCCTGGTCGATAGTGAGTAGGTAGCTCATAGGTATCCTCAGCGATTAAAATACAAATTCTGGAGTATCACTCTACCCAGTTTTTGGCTTTGATGCATCTTCGCTAATGATTTACCCTAGTGCAATTTAGACGCTACCGCGTGTTAAGCTAGATCCGAAATAGGAGCTAAGAATGAAAATAAAAGACTCTCGAATTGTGATCACTGGGGGAGCGGCTGGCATTGGCGCAGCGCTTGCGAGATGCTTTCACGCAGCGGGTGCTAAGCAGATTATCATCGTTGATCGTGATGCCCTAGCAGCCAAGAAAGTAGCCGATGATGTAGAAGGGCTGAGCGCTAGTCTTGATGTGTGCGATGAAGTTGCACTCAAGGAACTTGTCGATCGCATTGAAACTGAAGAGGGGGCCATCGACCTATTCGTGTCCAACGCCGGAACAGGTAAAGGTGACGGCGAACCTTGGTGGGCCACTTCGGCAAGCAACGACGATTGGAATTTGCTCTGGCAACTTCACGTGATGGCACATGTTTACGCGGCTCGTGCATGCTTACCGCATTTCATAGCCAGAAAAACAGGCTGGTTTCTTAACACCGCCTCGGCTGCAGGCTTGCTAAATCAGATTGGTGATGCGGCTTATTCAACGACTAAGCATGCAGCAATTGGCTTTGCTGAATCGTTGGCCATTACCCACGGTGACGACGGGATTGGCGTATCAGTCCTCGCTCCACAGGCGGTCGCAACCGGGCTTATCGGGATGGCAGACGGACATAGCGACATAGCGGGGGTACTGACCCCGGATCAGGTAGCCGAAAGTGTTTTAGCGGGATTAGAGTCGGGAGACTTTATGATTCTGCCACACCCTGAAGTTAAGAAATTTTTTGCGGCGAAAGCCGATAATTATGGCCGGTGGATAGGTGGAATGAGGAAGTTACGCCGACAGTCGATAGCCATTAACCCAGAATCAGGTATTAGACTACCGGTCAGTCAACTCAAGGAGTCAAAATGAGCAACAACACTACTGTGGACATCAAAGCGGGTGAAGAATTGAATTGGGATGACCTTGAGGCTTGCCTGCGCACGAATATATCGGGATTGGAGGGTGAGATGTCCGTTCGCCAATTCCCTGGTGGGAACTCGAATTTAACCTATGAAGTCAAGTTCGGCTCGCGCTCACTTGTGTTGCGTCGCCCTCCGTTCGGTACCCGACCAAAAAGTGGGCACTCAATGCATCGCGAGTACTTTGTGATGTCGGCACTCAAAGATTCCAGTATTCACGTGCCTCAGACCTTGTTTTATACGGATGATGAGAGTGTCATCGGCGCAGAGTTCTATGTGATGGAGCGGGTAGAGGGGACCTTAATTCGGAATCAGTTCCCGTCCGAATGGTCGCTCTCCAATGACGAAAAACGGGCACTCGTATTTAGGGTGTTTGACGAGTTGATTGCCCTCCATAACACGGATATTGAAGCCGTTGGTTTAACAGAGTTTGGTAAACCAGAGGGGTATATCGAACGTCAAATTGGCGGTTGGAATAAGCGTTTTAACAAAGCGAAGACCGATGATGTCGATGATTTTTTGGACGTTCAGGCTTGGCTTGAGTCTAATCGCCCGAGTAAAGAGATTGGCGCCTGTATTGTTCACGGTGATTTTCGCCTAGATAACGTCATCATCGATTCGGATACCCGAGAAGTTGGCGCGGTCCTAGATTGGGAGATTTCAGCGCTTGGCGATCCGCTGATGGATTTGGGAAATACGTTGGCTTATTGGATCCAAGCGGATGATCCTGATTATATGAAGGGTCTGATCACCCAACCGTCAATGGATGAAGGAATGCCCACACGTGATGAAATTTTGGCGTACTATTCAAGTAAGACTGGAATTGATACCACTAATTTTAAGTTCTACTTAGTATACGGCTATTGGCGTAATTTGGTTATTCTGCAGCAGATTTATTACCGCTACTATCACGGGCAAACTCAAGACCAGCGATTCGCAATGTTTAAGGCAGCTGTTAACGCGATGGGTAATCATTGTCGAAAGCTCGTTCAGCTTCCGGGTAATTAACGGGCACTAAGCTAGAGTCAGAGCATATACATCATGTTGGTCAGCGGGCGTTTGTTAACAAAATAATGCTGATTGTCGTCACTCCCCGAGTGCTTTGAGCGCTCGGAAAGTGACTATGATCCGGACCATATATTGGATTATTACTCTGTACTCGTCGTAACAATCAGATCGACTGTCCGAAATTTCGAGACCTCTCGATCGCCCGATACAACTATGCTGTTCATCAACTAGTTTATTGAGTTAACATCGTTCAGCTAGAGTTTGTACTGTCACAGCTCCCTAACGGTGGTGCTACTCAATCGTCTCAAGCTTTCTTCAGGAGTCGGCTTTACTATGAATCGCATCATTACCATCTCGCTTTCTGCCATAGGGGTAGTTGTCCTTCTCGCGCTGTCGATTTTTTATCTTTTCCGTGGAGAATTACTTGAATGGGCGATGAGTCCGGCCGTTCCATTCTCCGCGTCGGAAACCGTCGCGGCGCCGAACTACCAACAGGCGAGTAGTTGGGCGGCATTCCCGGGTAATCAATCGATGCTTGAGACCGGGCTCGATGAGCAGGGGCTGATGTTAGCGTCGCCCATGGCGGATGCTTTCTATATCCATCCCACTGGCTACTACTCGCCAAGTTCTTGGAATTCGCCAATGACTACGCCCAGTTTTGCGAGTGAACAGACCCAGGCAATGTTATTGGCACAGGCGACTGCATTTTCAGAGTGTTGTGAGGTTTGGGCCCCCGAGTACCGACAAGCTGGGATGGCGGTGTTTTTTGAGCGCAACTATGACGATGGCGTTCAGGCACTCGATGTGGCCTACGAAGATATCGCATCGGCCTTTGAGGTCTTCCTCGCGGAACGAGATCCGAATCGCCCATTTTTTGTTGTGAGCCATAGCCAGGGTACGGTTCATGCGCTGCGATTACTGAAAGAGTACGTAGACGACCAACCGCTGCATGCTCAGCTGGTCGCGGCCTATACCGTGGGTTACGCCGTTCCCAAGGACTATGCCGAGTCAGTCTATTTGGATATCAAGAACTGTACGTCTGAGTTCGACCAGGGTTGCCTACTTCATTGGGATAGTGCGATCCCCACCGCGAACTTAACGGGTCAGTATCCACTTTGGTACCCGGAAGGATGGGGATCTACCGGGGGATCACAACGGCTATGTATTAATCCCATTAACTGGAGTGACTCTGAGCCTGCGGCGGCGGAGCTTAATTTGGGCTCATTGGTGATTTCCGCTTCGCTGGACGAAACCGCGGCGATGGCGAACCAAGCTACCGGTGTCACTCCCAGTGTTGAACAGCTTGAGCTGGGTCAATACGGAGCCGAATGTCGGAATGGAATACTACGCGTCTCGGGTGTAAATGATACCTCCCCATTTCGAGGGCTTGTCTCGGCCGAAGGAGACTTGCACTTAGCTGATTATCAGCTTTTTTGGGGTAATCTACGCGCCAATGCACTGGAACGTTTATTGGTACATTAGCCAGAACCACCATCTCACTGCTGACCAATAAGCTATAATACGATTGGGCAGTGAGGTATTTATGATTTTAAGCTTTGATGAATTTCGCAACCATTTGGATGATGTGCTTTGGTATACGTGGGACCCTGAGCAGCGAAATCATGATGACAAACAGCGACACTATTATTACCCGCTAACCGAGAGTCTCGCAGAGCGGCTGTTGGATAGTTATCGTAACGTGGACGTGGCTGCTGAACTGTCATTGCTGCGCCAGCAACGCTGGCCTCAGTTGTCTAAGTCGTCGAGAGAAAGAGCCGCCTGCGAAACGATTCAGACGCTACTTAATAGCGCTGAAATTGATCCTACTGCTTAGTCATTTTCCGAAGCAGCTAAACCCCTCCTAGTATCGACCGGAACTTTTCGGTAGTCTGTATGAAGTCTAATTTAAACCACACAAAAATAATGGATATGCTATGAAAAAACTTCTACTGTCGGGCGCTATTGCCGTGGCTCTATTCGGCTGCGGCGAATCGGTTACAAATTCGGATACCACCGTTGATCAAGAAAGTATGGAAGTCGCGAGTTTGACGCCTATCTCTGGTCTCGATCTTGATGCTATGAACCTTTCGGTTAAGCCGGGTGATGATTTCAATGCCTACGTAAACGGCACATGGATAGATAGTGTGGAGATTCCCGCGGATCGTTCTTCATTTGGTGTCTTTGGCTTATTGCGAGACCAAGCCACGGCAGATATTCGTGCCATCATTGAAGAGTCCGCCGCGTCTTCGCATGAGGCTGGAAGTGATGAGCAGAAGGTAGGTGATATGTACAACGCCTATACCAACTGGGACGAACGTAATGCGCTGGGTATTGCACCGCTAGCGCCAGAACTTGAGCTAATTAGCAATATCTCTAGCCAGAGTGACCTGGCCAGATACTTTGCCTACGCTTCGAAATATGGGGTAGATAACCCGCTAGGTATGGGTCAATACGTTGACTTTACTGATCCAAACTCCTACATGGTATATGCCGCTCAGGGCGGTCTTGGCCTTCCTGATCGAGAGTTCTATTTCAACGAAGGCGAGCGCAGCGAACAGATTCGCGCCGCTTACGTTGCTCATATTGAAGCGATGCTTACGCTTGCCGAAGTGGCGGACGCAGCGTCGGCAGCCGAGATGATCATGGCGCTAGAAACTCGCTTAGCGGCGGCGCATATGAAGAAAGAAGACTCGCGTAATATGACTAAGATCTACAATCCAATTCCAGTAGATCAACTCGCCGAGGTGATGCCAACCTTTGATTGGGATGCTTATCTGACTGAGTCGGGCATGAATGGCAAGATTGATAACCTGGTTGTTCTTTCGCTGGATTACTCAACTCAGCTTGATGGCATTTTGCGGGGTGTTTCCCTTGATGACTGGAAAACTTTCCTAACGTGGAAGCTTGTGGACGCATCCGCCTCTTCTTTGACCCAGGCCATGGATCAGCAGAACTTTGAGTTCTATAGTAAGACCTTGCGCGGTGTTGAAGAGCAAGAGCCTATGTGGAAGCGAGGCGTAGGGGTGGTAAACGGCACCCTCGGAGAGGTGGTCGGTAAGGTCTACGTTAGCAAGCACTTTCCCCCAGCAGCCAAGGCGAAGATGGAAACCTTAGTAGCGAATCTAATCAGCGCCTATGAAGCGAGTATCAACGAACTGGACTGGATGAGCGCTGAGACCAAGGTTCAAGCATTGGACAAGCTGCACAAATTCACACCGAAAATTGGCTATCCAGAAAACTGGCGTGACTACTCGGCACTGGAAATCAGTGGCGATAACCACTTCGCTAATATTCGTAATGTTCGTGAAGTGAACTGGGCGGAGAATATTGCGCGTCAAGGTGGGCCTGTGGATCGCAGCGAATGGGGCATGACACCTCAGACGGTGAACGCCTATTACAATCCTCCGCTCAACGAAATCGTATTCCCAGCGGCCATTCTACAGCCACCCTTCTTCAACCTTGAAGCGGATGATGCGGTGAACTACGGCGCCATTGGTGCGGTGATTGGCCATGAGATCGGGCATGGTTTTGATGATTCAGGTTCAACATTCGATGGGGACGGTGTACTTCGAAATTGGTGGACTGAGGCTGATTTGAGTGAATTCCAAGCGCGAACTTCTAAGTTAGTGGCGCAGTACAATGGTTACTATCCCTTTGAAGATCTCCACGTAAATGGTGAGTTCACGCTGGGTGAAAATATTGGCGATCTAGGTGGCCTAAGCATTGGTTTGCGTGCCTATGAAATGAGTTTGAATGGTAACGAATCGCCGGTGATTGATGGCTTTACCGGAGAACAGCGCGTGTTTCTTGGTTATGCGCAGGTATGGCGCAATAAGTACCGTGACGAGGCGTTACGTAATCTTATTGAAACCGATCCGCACTCACCCTCTATGTACCGTGTCAATGGTATCGTTCGAAATGTGCCGGCATTCTACGATGCGTTCGCGGTGCAGCCGGGTGACGAGTTGTACTTGGCTCCGGAAGACCGAGTTAAAATCTGGTAGTTCACCAATTGTCACTATTTGACCACAAAGCCAGCTCGAAAGAGCTGGCTTTTTTAATTCCTAGTAGTGAGGGAGTGAGAGATCCAAATTTGAGGTGATGGTTCATTAACCTAGCCGTCGTGAATGATGATACTATTCGGGCTTTAGAATTTCGAATAGGGTTTGGAGTATATGTCGCAGCTCGAAAAGCTAGTAAGTCATAAAGAAGCGCTTTTAGCCGCAGAGGACTATCTAGCCGCTATCAGCACGATAGAACAAATATTAGCGATTGATAGTAATGCCCCTAAAGCTTTACTCGACCTCGGTCGAAGTCAGCTACAGGCGGGATTTCCCGCGGAGGCATTGGAGACATTTAGCGATGTTAGCCCCAAACATTCGGACTATTTAGCTGTTCAATTAGTGGTTGGTCATGCGCACAAGGCGCTCAATGATTCCGACGCAGCCGCCACCGCCTACCGTAGTATGATTACTGACGAAAACCCCTACTTTAGTGGCGTCGCGTTTTGGTCATTAGCCGATCTGAAAACGCGACCATTTAGCTCAGAAGAGATCTCTGCACTCGAGCAATTTATTGACCGTTTCAAAGATCAACCAGAGGTTCGCTACTTGGCAGATTTTGCCATGATTAAAGTGCTTGAAAGTCGCGGTGAATACGAACACGCGTTTATGAGTGCTCAACGTGCGAATAATATAGCCTGGCAATTACAGCCCTTTGACCCGTCTGCTTTTCAACAGTTTGTGATGCAAAGTGCGCAGATCCCTTGGCATAGTAAAGTGAGTTCTAGCGATGCGCAGCCAATCTTTATTGTGGGCATGCACCGTTCTGGATCTACGCTGCTTGAGCAAATTCTTGCGGCTCACAGTGCTATCGAAGCAACCGATGAACTGCCATATATCAGACGTTTCGCGCATGGTTTAGAGCAGGCTAGCTTGTCGAAAGGCTTTGCGGACTTAGATCAACAATCTCTGGATGAGATGGCACAGCGCTACCTTGAACAAGCGCAGGCTCATCAACCTCACTTTGCTGGGGCGCTCATCGATAAAGAACCAACTAACTTTCTTCATATTGGATTAATTTTTGCGTTGTTTCCCAAGGCAAAGGTGATCAATATTGTCCGTGATCCACGGGACAACGCCATGGCAGTTTATAAACAATTTTTTGCTAAGGGCAACGAATATACCAATGCTTTGGAGGGAATTGCCTTCTACTGGCAGGGCTACGCTACGCTGATGCGTCGTTGGCAATCTCAATACGGGTCAAGGATTCATCATATCTCTTACGAGACCCTCACGGATACTCCCGAGGCGGAAATAGATCGCCTATTCGCCTATCTAGATAAGCCTTTAGAGCAAGCATGCTTGAAGTTTTATGAGTCTGAGCGTCCTGTTCTTACGCCAAGTTCCGGCCAGGTTAGACAGCCCATCAATAAACGTTCAGTTGGCTCGTGGAAAAAGTATGAGCAAGCACTCGGTCAGCATGCGCAAGTTTTGACGCAGATTAAGCAAGTGGTTGATAACCTATTCTTCAAAGCTTGAGACTAATTATTGAGCTCTAGAAACCGAGCTTGTCTCTGAGACCGTACCAAGCTGCACCCATGGCCGACATAGGGATGGCAAAGTTACGGCCACCAGGGAAGCTAAACTGAGGTAGGTTAGCAAAGGCATCAAAGCGTTTAGCCTGACCATTAATGGCCTCAGCAACGAGTTTCCCGGCTAAGTGCGTACAGGTTACGCCGTGACCACTATAGCCCTGCAAGTAGTAGACAGAACTACCAAAGCGGCCAAACTGTGGCATGCGTGAATAGGTCAGTAGGAAGTTTCCAGTCCAAGCATAGTCCAGTTTAATACCCTTTAGCTGCGGGAAGGTCTTCTCTAGGTTGGGACGAAGTAGCTTCTCGATATTATCTGGATCTCTAGCGCCATACACAACACCTCCGCCAAAGAGCAATCGATGGTCACCTGTCAAACGATAGTAGTCCAACAGGTAGTTGCAGTCCTCGACACAAACGTCGGTTGGCAGTAATGACTGCGCGACTTCTGGTTCAAGCTGTTCAGTCGTTATTACCTGCGTTCCGCAGGGAATCGCTTTAGTGGTTAGTTTAGGTTCCAAGTTTCCTAAATAGGCGTTGCCAGCAAGTACCATAAACTTGGCTTTCACCGATCCCATTTGGGTATAGGCAACCGGATTATCTCCCTTAGTAATACGCTCTACGGGAGACATTTCAAAAATTTGGCCGCCTAGACGGATAAGCGCATCCGCTTCTCCGAGCGCCAGGTTGAGTGGGTGAATATGCCCGCTACGATTATCCAAAAGTCCACCTACATAGAGATCAGTATTGACATGCTCTCGTATTGAGGGGGAATCCAGTAGCTGGAGTTGGTCATTCCCAAGGGCTTGCCATTGCTCCTTAGTTTTAGCCAATGCTTTCAATTGTTTAGTGGTTTTGGCGGCAAAGATACCACCCTGTTTAAGGTCGCACTTAATGTCGTAGGTCTTAATTCGCTCACGAATAATATCACCGCCCTCAAAAATCATCTTACAGAGTGGCTCAGCTATTTCAGGCTGGTACTTGGCGCGAATGGTATCCACGTCGCGGCTATAACTGTTCACAATCTGGCCACCATTACGACCACTTGCACCAAAGCCTATTCGGGACGCTTCAAGCACTACGACCGAGAAACCGAGTTCAGCGAGGTGCAACGCAGAAGACAGGCCTGAATAACCGCCACCTACTACTACAACATCGGTCTGAAGGTGCCCGTCAAGTTGTGGATAGGGTGTTTTATTGTTCGCTGAAGCGGCGTAGTAGGACTCAGCATGACCTTGATTGTTAACATTCATAAAAATTAGCTCCTAGGCCCTTTACTTAGTTCGCTCATAAGTTCTTGCGTCTCATAGGAGCGAGATTTAGCAAGCGGTGCGATATAGCTATAGAAAATGGGGGTTACATAGAGCGTAAATACCGCGGCCATGGCTAGGCCACCGAAGACTACCCAGCCAATAGCGTTTCTCGCTTCGGCTCCGGCGCCTGTAGAGAGAATCAATGGTAATGCCCCAAGAATCGTGGAAAGCAAAGTCATCATAATTGGGCGTAATCTTACCGCAGCAGCTTCTCGGACAGCATCCGCAACCGTGTATCCCCTATCCCTGAGCTGGTCGGCAAATTCTACGATGAGAATTGCATTTTTCGCGATCAGGCCAATGAGCATTACTAAGCCAATTTGTGAATAGATATTAAAGCTGGTGTTGGTGAGGTAAAGGGATAACACGGCTGCCGCAATACCAAAAGGAACGGTAAGCATCACAACTACAGCGCTATTTACACTCTCAAACTGTGCCGCGAGTACCAAGAAAACGACCAATAATGCCAGTGCGTAGGTTAAGGCAACTTCATTGCTGGTCTCCTCCAAGGCTGCTGCTTCACCCAAAAAGACTAAGCCATACTCAGGCGGAAGTATTTCGGCGGTGGTATCAGAAACGATGTCCATCATCTGCTGCATCGTGAGCTCCTCCACGCCAAGTTCAACGCGAATACCGCGACGTTGAGCGTGACGTTCTAGCTCGGCCGCAACACCCTCTTCCACAAACGACGTGAGTGAGCTCATTGGGATCATCGCCCCCGAATCACTGGCTACGTAAAGATTATTAAGGTCTGAAGGGCTATTCACTGCGGAGCGGCTAGAACGTAAAATAATGGGGATGGATTGATCACCCACATTCAGGTCCACTACGTCGTCGCCGTTCACGGCAACACGCAAGGTAGTGGCAATGGCGTTAAGCGGAACACCCAAGCTTGAAGCACGTTGACGGTCAATTTTGAGCCTAACCTGAGGCTGTGTTGCTTGATATTTAATTTCGACATCGGACAGATTGGGAATCTGTTCTTCCAATGCATCCACGACTAAACGGGTTTGCTCATAGATACTTGGGTGATCCTCACCGGTAATCGCGAACTCCATACCGCCACCTTGACCACGCAAGTTCAAACTATTTGAACTCCATACCCGCGCGGGAGCGCCAGCAATACTTCCCAGCGGGCCTCGCAGTTCTTCGATCAACTCCTGTTGGCTATAGTCCCGCTCGTTCCATGGCTTGAGTGGAGCAGTGATGAGTACGCGGTTCGGATCCCATTGTCCTACAACGGTGAACAGGGAATCAATTTGGCCGTTGTCGACGTAGGGCTGCAGAATGGCTTCCATCTGCACTGCCTGGCGATTCATAAAGTTGAGGCCAACACCATCGGGCCCGGTTGCGAACGCGCGGATGACTCCTCGGTCCTCGACTGGAAGCAGTTCATTGTCAATAGTGAGGTAGGAAGAGGCTGCTGCACTAGCAGCGACCACTGAAAGGAATAATACTTTAAAGCGATGGCGCAGGCAGGTATCCAGAGACTGACTGTAGAAATTCTTCAGGACAGACCCTAACCGCGCTCTGCGGCTGAGTGATTGTGTACTGGCAATCTTGCGCAATGGAAGCTTCGCGGCGAAAGCGGGAACTAGCGTCAGGGCGACGATACTGGAAATGATAACGGCGCAGGCGAGAACCGCACCAAATTCTCGAAAGAGTCGACCGGCTGTTGACGGCATAAAGGCGATGGGCAGAAATACGGAAGCAAGCACCGCGGTGGTAGCCACCACAGCGAAGAATACCTCTCTACTGCCGAAGACGGCTGCGGCTCTTCGTCCCTCTCCCAGCGCGCGATGACGCTGAATATTCTCTACGACTACGATAGCATCATCAACAATAAGTCCGGTTGCAAGAACGAGTGCTAGCAGGGTTAAGATGTTAATAGAAAACCCGAGTAACCAAATGATTGCGACCGATCCTACCAAGGCAACGGGAATAGATAGGGCTGGTACGATAGTGGTACGAAACGAGCCAATAAACAGCCACAATGTGAAGACCACCATGACGACCGTTAGTAGCAAGGTACTGACGACTTCACTCACAGATTGTCTGATGAATAGTGCTTCGTCAGAGGTTACGCGCACTTCTAAATCTGGATATTGTTGGTCTAAGGCCTTGGCAAGAGCGAGTACTTTGTCAGAAATATTGATCGTATTGGATCTTGCCTGACGAATAACACCCACACCGATAACAGCTTTTCCGTCTAAACGGACCAAGCTCTCAACGTCAGCTGGGCCGAAGTAGACGTTGGCAACATCGCCGATACGAGTCTCGTCACGGATCACAAGTTCTTCAACTAATTTGGCATTATCCGCGGTGGCATCGGCACGAATAATGAGCTGTTGATCAACTGAACGAAAGCTTCCCGCGGGAATATCAAACGGAGCATCTGCAATGGCTCGACGAACGTCGAGGATTGAGATCCCGAATGATGAGAGTCTTAATGGATCAATGGATACAATGAGGACTTGTTCGCTATCGCCGCGTAACTGAACGTCGGCAACACCTTCGATACTAATCAAACGCGGAGCAATATCTGTTTCCACTCTACGCGTTAAGGCTTCACGGCTTAACGTGTCGCTGGCGACGGCGAGATTTACGACGGGGTCGGCGTCGCTATCTGCTTTAATTACAGAAACATTTTCCACCGCATCGGGCAGCTGACGACGTGCCCGGCTAACCGCCTCGCGAACCTCGCTAGCAGCAGCATCAAGGTTTACATTCGGTTGGAACTCGATAACGATACGTGTGGTATTTTCTTCACTTTGAGAACGAATGTTCTTCACACCACTCACCCGCGTAGCAGCCGCTTCTAGGTGACTGGTCACTTCGGCATCTACGGTTTCTGGCGAAGCTCCAGGTAAAACGGCCCTCACGGTCACAACAGGGCGGTCTACGTCTGGTAATTCACGAACCTCGACACCAAATAGCGCGGCGAAGCCCGCTACCATTATCAGTAGATTCAATACGGTAACCAACACCGGGCGGCGAACCGATAACGAGGCGATATCGTTGGTTGATTGGTGGATTGAGTCGCTCATGGTTGCTCCACCACGGTAATTAATTGGTTAGAGCGCAGGCGCTGAACCCCCTCGACAATCAGTTGCTCGCCGACTTGTAAGTCGCCTTCAACTAAAATCACTCCGGTTTGGCGTTGAACGATCTCCACATTTCGACGCTGTGCTTTGCTCTCACTGTCTAACGTCCATAAGTACGCACCGCTAGCACCCCACAGTAACGCGGCCTCGGGAATACTGGCATAACTCTGTCCCTGGGTAAGATGGTCGGCTTTGAGGCTCATCCCAGGGCGAAGCAACCCGTCAACATTTTCGATAGCTAGGCGAATTTTGAGCGTACGAGTAACCGGATCAACCCGTGAGTCTAAGTCGGTAACGGTACCGATGATGGACGTGGTCTGATCTCCCCAAGTGCTAAGGGTGAAGGTTTGGCCCTTACTTAAGGTGGGAGTTAACGATTCAGGGATACGAATAAGAACGAATAAGTGATCGAGGTCATCAAGCGTTGTGATCGTTGTGCTGGGCGTTATTCGGTCGCCAACACGGACGTCACTAAGTCCAGCAATGCCTGTAATGGGAGCGATGACAGTATGCTCGTCTAGTTCAACCTGAGCCTGAGCTAAGCGGTTGGCAGCAAGGTCTCGTGTCAAGATGGCTGCATCTAACTCCTGCTGCGAAGCGGCGGCTTGTGAATGAATAGTCTGTAGTCTATCTAATCGCCGTTGAGTGTCGCGAAGATTGATCTCAGCGAGCTCCAATGCAACTTGCTCGCGGCGATTATTGAGTTGGATCAGTGGTGACCCTGTCTCAACCTCGTCACCCGCTTCGAAGTAAACATGGGTTACCACGTCGCCTACAGCGGGAAAAATCTCCACTGAATTCGACGATTCAATGGTGCCTGTCAATTCCAATCGTTCGGTTTTCGGCGCAAATACGATGGGTTGAACAATTGCAGTTGCCGGACGTTGGGCTAACGAATTAGAGGAGAAAGCTAGCCCCGAGAGCAGAATGGTAAAGCTTATCAATAAATTTGCGCGCATAATGTAAGGTATCAACCTGAGGTAAGGGGAAAAAAGTATTCAGTTAGTCATGATATTCTAACTGATCTTTACTGTCTTGATAGGCACTTACGCTCGTTTTTGTAAGCTTGGTTCAGTTTGGTTGAAATAGACGGTTTGTCGAAGAGGTTTGATGGTCGCTGTCACTGAGATTAGAAGTGGATGACTCGGTTGACCGCTCGCGTTAATATCCAAACAGGAGAGGTTGACGAGGTTTCTTACGGCCCAGTCTGCACGGTGACTTAACTGTCCGTGAGTGCCCCATGCGGCTACGCTAATATCCGCATCAACATGTAGGCTCTTAAGCCAACCATTATTGTTTTCGTCAACGGAAGGCGCATGGCTCTCAAGGCGAAGAGGATTGGCACAGCGGTAGGCAAATAGATTGGCAACGGAAATAGCGCCAAAGCCCCAGCGCTTAGCCAGCTCGACATAACGTTTGATCACTGGCTCATCCGCGGCGTCAAGGTCGCTAGGGTTGAGACCGATAAAATTTATCGATGGCAGCTGATTGTCCCAAGAATACCAGTGGGCAAACCGGTATTGACCGCAGCGAGAATACACACTGTGATGACTCATAAGTTTAGTATCTATTTTACAATTAAGAAGTGAGCATAGTTCAACAATTGCGAGCTGTAAAAATATAGTTAGCGCTTGCAAACCGGCTAGGCTCCAATTTATAGAAACAAACCCCCGTCTGGAAGGTAGATTAGTGTAATGGTTCAGGTTCGTCCTACGTTGATTCGTTCGGAGTCAGGCAATATTGATATCGATCAATGGCTGGACTACGTAAAAAGCAGAGATCTTCTCTCCGTAACGCGAATTGATCAGGCCATAGCGATGTTGCGAGCTATCCCGACACCCAGTGAATGGCAGGCCAATCTGAGTTGTTTAGAGATTGGCGTTGAAATGGCGCAGATTCTAATTGAGTTGGAGCTTGATGAGGCCTCCGTGACGGCAGCGTTGGTCTACCGAGCGGTGAGGGAAGATTTTGTTTCGCTTAGTGACATAGAAGATAGTTTGGGGCGTGACGTAGCGGAGCTGGTATCCGGTACCTTGATGATGGCGGCAGTATCGCGTTCGAGGCGTCAAGCCTCCGGCGGAGATGCTGCACATCTTAACCAGAAAGATAACGTACGAAAAATGTTGGTGGCTTTAACGGATGACGTTCGGGTGGCACTGATAAAACTAGCCGAGCGTACCTGCGCAATTCGAGCCGTTAAGAACCATCCTGATCGACGGAGTCAAATTGCCATTGAGGTGTCAGAGATTTATGCCCCCTTGGCGCATCGGCTGGGTATCGGCCACATAAAGTGGGAATTAGAAGATTTAAGCTTTCGCTATCTGAAACCCGACGAGTATGCCTCCGTGGCTAAGCAACTTGATGAACGTCGCATCGATCGAGATCAATTCATCCTTGAGGCAAAGCAGCAAATTGAAGCGGCGCTGGCGGCAGTTGGGGTTAGGAACGCAGAGGTTACGGGCCGTGCTAAACATATCTATAGTATTTGGCGAAAAATGCAGATCAAGGACTATACCTTTGGGCAGTTATTCGACATTCGCGCTTTTCGCATCTTAGTTGACGAGCTAGCCGACTGTTATACCGCGCTGGGGGTCATTCACTCGCTGTATAATCATATCCCACAACAATTTGATGACTACATTACTAACCCTAAGGCCAATGGTTATCGTAGTCTGCACACCGCGGTTTTCGGTCCTCATCAAAAGACGATGGAGGTGCAGATCCGAACGCGAGCCATGCATAACGAAGCTGAGCTGGGCGTTTGTGCTCACTGGAAGTACAAAGGGACGGATGTTGAGAATACCAAGAGCTCCTACGAAAGTAAGTTGGAGTGGTTGCGACAGGTTCTGGATTGGCACGATGAAATCGATGACGGAGCGAATAGCGAGCTATCTACCGTCGTTAAGGCGGATCGAATCTATGTCTTCTCGAAAGCCGGGCATGTCATTGACCTTCCAGTGGGCGCTACAGCGCTAGATTTTGCCTATCGAATTCACTCAGATGTAGGGAATACCTGTAAAGGTGCAAAGGTTGGCGGCAAGATTATCCCATTGAATCAGGCGCTCAAGACGGGTGATCAGGTTGAAATTCTAACCAAGAAGAATGGCCGTCCAAGCAGAGATTGGCTCTCGAGTGATGCCGGGTATATTACTACCTCGCGAGCCAGAGCAAAGATCATTCACTGGTTTAAGAATGATGAACGTGACGAAAATGAAGTGCTAGGCCGACAGGCACTAGACGCCGAACTGAAGCGTATGGGTAACAGCGGTATAAATCTTCGTAAGCTTGCGGGACTGGTGAATTATAAAGATCAAGCTGGGATGTGTGCCGCGATAGGCGCTGGAGATTTAAAGCTTACTCAGGTTCTGGCGGCCGCACAGCGAATGTCTGACCGAACTCAGCGGCCATTAGATGCAGAGGGTATTCGTTCTAAACTTGCTAACTTGAATCCTCCGGTGGCCAACAAAGAGGCGGTCTATGTAGGGGGTGAAGGTGGCATGATGAGTTACCTAGCAACGTGCTGTAGCCCTCTGCCAGGTGATGATATCGTGGGCTACGTCACGGTGAGTCGGGGAGTAGGTGTTCACCGTGCTGAATGCACCAACGCGCTTCGTTTAAAGGAAACGGAACCTGCCCGAATGGTCGCGGTTACATGGTCCGATAATGCGTCGTCAACATTCCGTGTAGATATAGAAATTAAAGCAGTTGACCGAGAGGGGTTATTGCGAGATATGACTGTGCTGCTGGCCGATGAAAAAGTTGATATCGCCGCGCTCTATTCCTCGGATCAGTCTGGAGGAGAAAAATACATAGCCTTGACTGTTGTCGTGCCGACGCTAGACCATCTAGGCAGAGTGTTGGCGAAGCTCGTGGCGCTTCCGGGCATTGTTTCGGCGAAACGAAAGCGGGGAGTATAAGGGGGTCGAGGCTTGAATTTCGAACCGATATGAGGCTCACTTCCCCTCCGGTCAGCTATTTTTTGCGCCGCGATTAGACCGGCGCTTTGAGGTCAAGATGTGGTAATGTCCGCGCTGATACTAAACCATAATCTCACTATCTAACTCTCGGTCAATGCCGATGAAATGCAATTGCCCATCAATTACGTCGAATTCGGCGATAGCACAGTGATCCGGAAGCGCAGTGACTACTGTGTTGGAATCCGTGGCTGCCGATAAGAGTGCGTTGATGACGACAAAGTGACTGAACGCTACGGTGTCCTCTTTTAGGGCCGAGGCCCAATGAAGTAGGTGGTTTCTCCAGACATTTATTTCGGGTTCTACCTCATCCCATGTTGATCGAAGCACTCTATTCAACCAGTCATGTCGTTGGCTGGAGGGTATCCAATAGCTAGGTATCTCACGAATCGCTTGCTCTGTTTTAATATCATGCCCTGCAGCAGCAATCATAGCGGTCTCCGCGGCACGGATCATGGGGCTGCTGACCACCTCGGAAAATGATAGACCTGAAAGGATCTTTATAATCTCTGAAGCCTGCGCACGACCTTGCTCAGATAAGCTGGGATCAGGATCTTCATTCCATTTACTTTGTGGGTGGCCATGACGAACAACGTAAAGTTTAGGCATTGCGTTTTAGGGTTCCGTGGAAAAAAATATCCCATGCTTCGTCTAACGTTGATTCAGCGTAACTTCCGATGGGATTTGGGAAGCGGAGTGTTCGTTGTTTTAGTGCAAAGTAACAATGAGCAATGACCGAAGAAGAGCCGCCGCGCATCGATCCATCTTGGACTCCCGAGGCAACGAATTCCATAAATCTTTTACGATTATCATCAACTTCTTGAATGGCAACGCTGATATCCTCGGGTGCTAACTTATTAATTAGACGAAATAGTGGTAGTTGGATGTGTTGGTTATGGATGGTCATTGCATCGAGCTGAACAAGTAGCTTGATGGCATCAAGACCATTTTTAGCATGCTGAACGACTTCTTGGTAGAGATATCTATCGAAGGTAAACGCCTGCCGAAAAGCGTATTTAAGTAGTGCGTTCTTGTCTTTGAAATGGTGATAAAACGCCCCTTTAGTGAGGCCCACTTCGGTGCAAATCCTATCAATGGAGGACGCTTCGTAGCCCTGAGTATTAAACAAGCGCGTTGCCGCGCAACTAATGGCATCTTTGGACGGAGCTTGCCCCTCAAGGGAAGCTGCGCGCTGAATTATCTGCTCGCAGATGTCGAGATGGCGGAGTTCACTCAGTAGCTGAGATTCATAGTGTGTTGCAACACCGTTAAGGTAAACATCAGAGTTAATCTCACTAATCTTGGAGATTTGCTCTGGAGAGTGAATACGATTAGTCCAAACTGTCCCCCAGTCGAATATTGCGTGCAGAAAATCGGCTGCCGCTTGATGAGGGAATTCTCGCAGAAGGCCGCTGTTTTGACATTGCTGGAAGTATTCTCCTAGCTGTATTTGAACGGAATCAAATGCAGTTTTAACTTGGAGCCCCGCCTCAGGGGACAAAAGATGTTGTTCGTAAATCATGGCGAGAGGAGGTTTTACTGACGTATGAACCTCATGCCAGGTTCTGAAGTGGAAACTGAAGAAATTGCGAATAATCTCTTGATAGCTTGCAGACTGTTGTTTTATCTCCGCTAGTTGAGCGGCATAAGTATCTAGTGAGTCGCAGTAACAATCTCTTAGTAATACCTCCTTGGTATCGAAGTAGTAATAGATATTACTGCTTCGCATGCCCAGAGTACTTGCCAGATTTGCGATGGAAACACCTTCGTAGCCGAACTGATTAAATGCGGCGGCGGCTCGCTCCATAATTTGGCGACGCCGCAGCGCTTGCTTCTTCTCGATGTTGGCGGTCGCCACGATCTACCTACCGAGGAACCGCAGGGTCAGTTGGATGACTTTTTTAACACGGGGAGTGTAGGGTGCGAAAAGTTGTTTACTGAGAGATAGATGATCTTTCACTACACCTCGTTCATTGCTAAACGCCAGGAAACCATAGCGGCCGTGAGATTTGCCAATGCCACTATTATTGACGCCACCAACGGGAAGGTTAGAGTGAATAAAGTGAAGGAGGCAAGTGTTGATACAGGTGCCGCCCGCAGTGCTCCGATTGATGACCTCATCGACGACTCGGTTGTCTTTAGCAAAAATATAGAGCGCGAGTGGTTTGGGTTGCTGTTCGATTATACTCAGCGCTTCACTGAGTTCATCGTAAAAAAGTATCGGCAACAAAGGTCCAAAAATTTCCTCTTGCATAATCCTTGAGTCCGCACTGGGCTCCACTACGAGAGTTGGGGAGATGAATCGGTCATCGGCATCACAATGCCCCCCCAAAATTGTTTTGGCCTTCGATTTAGCTTCAACCAGCAGGGCTTGCACTCGGTCGAAATGACGAGTGTTAACCATCCTAGCAAGGTCTGGCGACTGTTGCTGTGCCGCTAGATCAGCGCCATAAACCGTGGCAATGCGCTGGTAAAGGCTATCGCTAAAACTCTGCTCATGACTGCGATGAACCAGAAGATAGTCAGGTGCGATGCAGGTTTGGCCGTTGTTGGTAAATTTAGCCCAGACTAGCTTGTCGATGCAGTCCTTCACGTTTGCACTTTCATCTACAATCACCGGAGATTTGCCGCCAAGTTCGAGTGTTACCGAACTTAGGTTCTTCGCCGCTGCGGCCATCACAACTTTCCCAACATTGGGCGAGCCGGTAAAGAAAATGTGATCGAAGGGGAGCGCTAAGAGCTGAGTGGTGGTTTCGACCTCACCGTCAATCACGGCAACCTCGTTAACGTCGAAGACGTCCTCTACGATTTCCCTAATCACTGCGCTGAGTGCCGGAGTAAATTCGGATGGTTTGATTATCGCGCTGCAGCCGGCAGCTACGGCGCTGATAACTGGCCCAAGGCTGAGGAACACAGGGTAGTTCCAAGGCGCAATAACTAAGCTGGCGCCTTTCGGCTCATAGATGATCTTCCCACTCGACCCGAAAAGTGTGGCGGGGGTGCGGACACGCTTTGGTTTCATCCAGCGCTTAAGGTTCTTCGAAGTATTAGCAAGTTCGCTAAGAAGCGGCATAATCTCGGCGATATCGACTTCCGTTTCAGGCTTGCCAAAATCCTCCGCGCCAGCTTTAACAATGTTTTTACGAAAGCGAAGGATAGCGCGCTTCAAACGTTGCAACATTGCGATTCGATCCGCAGCACTGCGCGCTTTTAGCGTAGGAAGGTTGGCCTTTTGTTGCAGGAAGATTGCGTCAATGTTATTGGTGTTGGTAGGCATCACTGTCCTCGTTGTAACCCGTAATTTATGAATCAGTGTTATGTGAATTGCATTTCGAATCAATAGTTAGTGTCCGACGGCGGTCGCTAACTTAAGCTCGAAATGCTCGAATCATGATGTTTCGTGGTGTAATCGATGATGGGCAAAACTCAATGAGTTCGGCTTGAAATCCGTTTTCTTCGAGAAAGAGTACGTTGTCTAAACAGAGTCGGATTTCTAGCGCCCGTCGAAAGACTTCGCACTGGGCTTCGTAGGCCACTTCAAGCTCAAGCCGCTCCTCAGCGCTGGAAAGCAGCCTCGATTCGTCATTCACCGCTACTCCTGATAGCTCGGGAACACGTTGCTTCGCGCCCCATGCGCAAAAGGTAGCGAAGCCCTTAGTTGCTATTGCTGGTGAGGTGCTGGGTAGGTGTGTGTAATGCTCGATTCCTAGTTCCCGCTTTACCCATTCGTCAAAGCCCAATCTATAGAGGCGTAATTTCTCTCTCGCGAATTGTTCCCGTTTGGGCGCTGTCACGGATTGTCTCACCGCTAACTGGATGTTTCTCTCGTTAAGTACCAGCGGAGATCGTCTCGCTGGTTGGGAGAGCATCTTAAGACCTCGATTAAATCGTTTGTGATAGCAGCAGGGGGAGAAGTGTAAGTCATGGACCTGCGACTCGACGGCCTTCTCAACTAGCGCAGTGTGCAGAGCTCCGCATGCGTGCAAGGCCACAATGGACTGTGCGGAGGATAGATATTGCTCGGCTTCGCTGAGGACATCGCACTGGTGGAATAGTGTCATTTTGCTGCTGCGTGCCGAAGCTCTCGCTATAAGAGAAGAATCGATCTCTAAGCCAATTACGGCATGACGGTCGCTTGCTAAATGACCTGATAGGTGGCCCATACCACAACACCAATCAACAATTGTCTCGGCCGATGAATTAAAACATCCCTTGAAGTGCTGTAGTTGCCGCCATTTGCGCAGTTTTGTTCCAGCTGGTGGCTCGGATTGGATTGGCAGGAGTGGCGATGACGTCAGCTGAGTTGCCGACCCAAGTTCATGTGCAATGGCTGTTAAAGTGGCTTCTGTCAGCCATAGCTTCGCGTCGGAGCCGAAGGCGGGTTGCCAAGCTGACCAATGCCGGAGTAGGAGTTGATCGAGTTGCTGAAATCGCTCCTGCGTGCTGATGTTCATCAGGTTACTCCCTATTAATTCGACTACTTTTGGTTATTGCCAATTGCCGATAGTCGCTATTAAAGAACCTTTCGTCATGCTCGTTATCTAATTTCTGTTGTAGAAAAAATCGTCATCAGCGGACTAATCAATTATATGATCCGCTACGGCATGCGTTGTATCGACTCGTAATCCTGCGGTTTGCATTAGTGAAACGCAATCTCCGAAGGGTGTTTTCCTTATGATGACTATAGTTCGGCTGGGTGTGTTCACAAAACTACTACGATAATTACGGGGTTATACGTAAAAAAAGGTTTTTTTTGTTATTAGTTTCGGTTACATTTGTGACTGGAAGCAGTAATAACAATTAAAACCATTTGGGGGATATTTAATGAAAACTGCACCTTTAACAAAAGCTATTCGCAACGCGATTAGTGCATCAGTCTTGGCTGGTGTGGCTCTTCCTGCATTTGCTCAGGAAGTTGAAGTAGTTGAACAAGAGCAAGAACAGGTTCAGGTTGAAGAAATCTTTGTAACCGGTTCGCGTATTCAGCGTTCAACCAACACTGATTCTCAGGAAATCATCACAATTAGTGCTGATGACATGAAGATCTCTGGCGATATCTCAGTTGCCGATGCACTTCGTTCGTCAACGCTAAACTCGTTGGGTTCATTCCGTGAGTCTTCTGGTAGCTCAGCTCAGTCGAATGCGACAGTTGACCTTCGTGGTGCTGGCGCTGGACGTACACTTGTACTTATCAACGGTCGTCGTACCGTAGGTTCACCATCACTTGGTGGCGGTGGTACAGTTAACTTGAACATGATTCCTTTCTCTGCGGTTGACCGTCTAGAAATCATCGCTGATGGCGCATCGGCAGTATACGGTTCTGACGCTGTAGCTGGTGTTGTAAACGTAATTCTTAAGACTGATTACGAAGGCATGAAGTTCAATGCTCGTTACGGTGATCGTTCTGAAGATGACGGTGTTGAGAAAAGTTTCTCTTTCTTGACTGGTGCTAAAGGCGATCGTGGTTCTGTAACGTTTGGTCTTGAGTATGATAGCCGTGATCCAGTATTTGATAAGGATCGTGAGTATACCGCAGCGCGTTACTCTGACATGGACGGTGATGGATATATTACCGGTTATGCTGAGACTGCTGGTGTATCTTTCTATGGTTACACTTTGTTGAACCCTGACTACAACGGCCAAGCGTTTGATCCAATGGATCGTGACACTTGGGAAGTTACACCTGGTAGCAACTGTGTTGATGATGGTTCGTTCGTAGGTGAAATGAAAGCTGATCTAGTATTTGGTCCAGATACAGGTTTCTACTGTGGTTATGCATACGCTAACGTATCAGCAAACCGTGCTGGTTCAGAGCGCATTAACTCTTGGGTTAGCTCTACATTTGAATTGACTGATAATGTTGAACTTTTCGCTGACGCTGTCATTGCTCAGAATGAGTCTTTTGGTCGCTATGCTCCGCCAGCGGCTCCAGGTGCGGCACTTGCATCTGACCCTAAGAACCCGTATGGCCAAGCCGTTAACGGTTACTTCCGTTGGGTAGATATCGGTACTCGTGATAATACAGTTACTGACACGTTGACCGACATCAACATGGGTCTTCGCGGTGATCTAAACGATTCACTTTCTTACGAAGCTTACTACACCTACTCTGACTACAAGTCGGTTTCAGTTGGTACTTACTACCTGAGTTATGGTGGTTTTGAGTACAACATCAATTACAATATCACTGACTACGACCAGTACGTTGCTAATCTAAAGGCTACAACCCTTAATGATGACACAATGAATCTTCAGAAGATGTTCGTTGGTCTTCAGTGGGATATGTTCGAAATGGCTGGTGGTATGGCTTCTTCATACTTTGCCGCAGAAACTTTCGAAGTTTCCTATGCAGCAATTGTTGATGGTCAGTCTGAAGCGGGTCTAGTTGGTGGTTCTGCTGGTAACTCTGCAGAAGGTGCACGTGATGTATCTGCGATTTCTGCTGAAGCAATCTTCCCGCTAACTGACTGGTTAGATATTGACGCAGCTGTTCGTTACGATGATTACTCTGACTTCGGTAGCGCTGTATCACCTCGTTTGGGTGCTACCTTCTCAATGATTCCTGATTTAACAATCAAGGCGTCATACGGTGAAGGCTTCCGTGCTCCAGATTTGTCTGATCTTTACGGTGTTACTTCGTTCTCTGCTGAAACTGCAACTGACTACTACGGCTGTCAGCTAAACGGTATCTCAGAAGCTGACTGTAACTCACGTCAGTTTGATACTTACATCGGTTCTAACCCAGATCTAGACGCAGAAACGTCGAAGACTTTCTCGTTAGGTGCTAGCTACAACTTCTTTGATGCATGGAACGTTGGTGTTAACTACTTTAACCTAAGCATTTCTGATTCAATTGAGTATGTTTCTGCTCAGGATATGCTTGACGTTGATTACTACTCACAAGGTGGTAACCCAGCAGTTATGCGTTCTGCAAACGGCCGAGTTGACGAAATCAGCGCTGGTTACCAGAACGCAGTAGGCGATCTAACTCGTGAAGCGGTTGACTTCTCGTTGGGTGGCTTGGTTGAAACTGGCTTTGGTATGTTCGAGATTCGTGGTAACTCTTCTTACTACTTAACTTACGAATACGAGCAGGACTTCGGTCAGGGCAACGTTGCAAACGCAGCGGGCGACCTAGGATTCCCAGAGTGGCGTTCAAACGGTTTCATCCAGTGGACTCTTGGTGGCGTATTTGCATCTTGGAACGTTGATTACATCGGCGAATCTGAAGACGCAATCAACGGTACTGAGTATGACGCATGGATGGTACACAACGCTTCTGTTGGTTACTCTTTCAACGACTACGGTACAGTTAAGGTTGGTGCTAACAACATTCTTAATGAAGATCCGTTGCTAGACCAATTCGGCGAGCAAGCTGATGAGTACATGTACGACAACACAGGCCGTGTTATCTTCGTAGAGTACTCAATCGAGCTTTAATACTTGCTAGATTGATATAAAATAAAGCCCGCATTAGCGGGCTTTTTTTTTGGAGAATAATCATGGATGCATGGGGAAACTTTTGGCAAAAGGGTCATAGCACTACGTTTGGCGAGTACTATGCAGATGGCTATACACGCGGTTATATTAATAGCTGGTGGCGTAATGTCATAGCGGAGGCGGCCTCGCCACTGTCCGTACTTGAAGTGGGTTGTGGTAATGCATCATTGCTACCGGTGTTGTTTGAGTCTCACCTTGAAGGTCATTACGTAGGCGTTGATGCGGCTGATGTGGCTGTATCTGACGCTGTAACGAAGAGAGATAATGGCAGTTTCTCAGTGGAGTTAGTCGCTCGGCAAGGGATTGAGCTCGCAACGCTTCCGCGCGATGACTTTGATATCATCGCTTCCGTTTACGGACTAGAATACAGTAACTTAGATCAATCGATCCCTAGACTAAAGTCCTTGACTAAGGAAGGGCGAGTGGAGCTGTTGGTTCATCATAACGACTCAATCATTACGAAAATGTCGGAAAAGGCCTTAAGCGAGTTTGATTTCATCGTGATGGCGATTGTGGTTCAAGCACTCGTAGACATCGATATTTGTTTGAACGAATGTCATGGCGATCCTGCATTACTTCCCCAGAATGCCAAGGCAGTAGCCGCTAGGGAAGTCGTCAACGATGAAGTGTCAAAAATAATGAATGTTGATCCTGAGTCTCGAAACCCAATTCTTGTGGATTTCGTAACCCAAGTGTTACTCTATTTTAAGCATATTCGTGACGATACGAAGTCTCGAAAGCTTCGCATTAACTCAATTCTGCCCGACTTCGAAGCCTCTAAGGAGAGATTCCGTCAGATGGTAGAGGTTGCCAAAGATGAGAAGGGTGCCGAAGCCATCTGCCAGCAGTTTAGGGACGTTGGATTCGCGAAAGTACATAAACAATCTCTTGAACATGAAGGAGCACCTGTAGCATGGGCCATAACTGCCGTAGTCTCTTAGTTTCATTTCTAGGAAGTAGTCTTTTATTGTCTTCGCCGGCTCAGAGCCAGTCTGTCGAGGTATGTCGTACAGAGGCCGACGATCTGGTCCGACTGGCCTGTTATGATAGTTTATTTCAACCCTCCGCGCTTACCTCGGAAGTAATGCCTGCTGAGACGAGCGAAGGAGACGCACCGAAACTGGCTGATAATCACACACCAGAGATTCCGGTGGCGCCAGCTGCGGTTACCGCGCCTCCCACCAATAGCCAAGCTGATGCCACTGAGGTAGTCACTCAGCCAACGCAATCCGAACCCAAGGATGATCAACTAGCAGCCACCGTTGATGAGACTGTTGCCGCAAGGGCTCAGGAGGCCTACGACGAGGTCATAGCTAACGCACAAACGCTTATTGTTAGTGATGTACGAAGAAATTCTCGGCGGCAGGTTTTCTTTGCCACCGAGCAAGGACGCACCTTTCGACGGGAGTCTGGAAGCTACGCAACCTTCAAGGAAGGCGATCAGCTGTTAATAGAGGCGGGGATGATGTCTTCGATGTTTTTAGTGAATCAAGATGGATTGCGAATCAAAGTAAAGGAATTATAAGTTCATGATAAGAACGATTACCATCGCGCTATTGCTCGCGATTACTAGCATACCGGTTAACGCTGAGCTGCCAGAGAGCTTCGAAGCACTTTTAGATGGCAGAGAATTCCGTAACCTTTCGGTATCGCCGACCGGCGAGTATTTCTCAGTGGTGCAAAAACGAGAAGGGCGTAATACCCTAATTATCCTGTCGCGTGAGACGATGGAACCCGTCCAAAGTATTCGCTATGAAGAGAGTGATAACATCGAAGTTTCCTACGGCTACTGGATTGACGATGAATTGTACGCCTACGCGGTTCTCACCGAAATTAATGAAGGACAACGCCCTGCGGATGCCGGGGATCTGTTTTTATTGGACGTCAACACGGGTGATAATGAACGTATTTGGTATTACCAAGGTAATTATGAAGATAATGCTCGAGCCCGAGGTGATTTGATTCGCGGTGGTATGCAAGTGCTTTCATCCTTGCCCGACGACCCCAACAACATCCTAGTTTCTATCACCCCATGGGAGCGGGCTGATGGTGGTGTACGACCGTCGATCTATCGCTTAGAGTTAGCGACCGGTGATATGAAGAAGTTAGTGACGGGGCCGGCTCGAGGTGCAGCGTTTCTGACCAATCGCGAGGCTACAAAGGCCTTCAGTTGGGCAATAACTACTGACTATGAAACCCGTTACTTCCATCGTGGGAGAAACGAGCGTTGGGCCGAAATCAGTGTTGATTTGCCCGGTGGTTTTTATGCGCAATCTGTCACGGCTGATGGTGATTTCGTATTTGGTTTGTCTCAGGTAGGTGAAGATCTTAATGCCCCTCAGCAGTTAGTTAAGATTGCATTACACAGTGGTGAGGTAACGGTTGAAGATGAATTTGGCTTCGTTTCTTCCGTAGAGATTAACTACGATCGAGATGGCTATCCCGAGTTTGCTCAGTGGGTAGCGGATAAGCCAGAATTTAAAATGTATCAAGATACCCAGGCGGCGAAAATTGTTGGCGGATTTGTTCGCAGTTTCGCGGGCTATACTGTCTCTTTATCGGGTGCCGACGATGATTCTGAAAACTTTACTCTTCACGTAGGTTCGCCGGGCATTAATGGCGAATACTATGTTTGGGAAGCGGATAAAGGGCAAGCGCGTTTTTTGGTGGGGTCAGCGGATAAGATTGATCAGCTTGCGCTCAATTCCTTCGAAGCCATTAATTACGAATCCTCCGACGGCGTTCAGCTTCAGGGCTGGTTGTTAATGCCTCGTAACGGCCAACCGAAGGGTTTAGTGAGCTATATACACGGTGGACCTCATGGCCCCTATATTCCGTTCAGCTTCGATGGGCGGATGCAAATGATGGCTGAACTTGGCTATGCGGTCTTTGCGCCGAACTTCCGCGGATCGGGTGGCTACGGGCTGAATTTTGAAGAAGCGGGTTACCTTCAGTGGGGCACACGGATGCTTGATGATATGCGCGAAGGCGCAGAGTTTGTTCAGGCTAATTACTCAGTGGGTGAAAAGGTTTACATTATGGGTGGAAGCTACGGGGGCTATGCCTCGGCTCAGAGCATTGTGCGCCACAACGATTATTATGATTGTAGCGTAATCATTGCCGGTGTTTTCGACCTAGCTCAGCAATTGGAAACGTGGGATGCGGGCTCAGGTTTCAATACTGGTGGTTATGAGAATAAGGCTATTGGCTCGGACCCTGAATTCCTTCGAACGAATTCACCTATTCATAACCTCGATAAGATCAACGTGCCATTCATGATCGTGCACGGGCGAGAGGATACTCGTACGCCAATGGTGGGCGCCGAGACAATGATTGAGGCCCTTGAGCAAACTGACTTAGATTATGAGTATTACTTCTATGATAAAGAGGGGCATGGTCTATATTTTAAGGAGAACCGCTTGGATCAGTACGAGAAGGTGCAGGCATTTCTTCAGCGCTGTGATGCACTAAACTAACCGCTAAAGTCGTCTGACGTATTTGACTTAAATATAGGAACGCTAAAATGGATTGGCTAACCGCCTTTTTAACACTGTTACTGGTAATGGACCCTCTGGGAAATATCCCGGTGTTCTTAGCGGTATTACGTGATGTCGACGAGAAACGTAGAAAGCGAGTCTTAATCCGCGAACTCCTCATCGCGTTGGGAATTCTTCTGTTTTTTCTCTTCTTCGGCAAGGTCGTCCTTGACGCGTTGGGTTTACAAACCGAAACGATCTCGATCGGTGGCGCTATAGTGCTCTTCATTATTGCAATTCGAATGATTTTCCCACCGGCTGAGGGCGGTATTATGGGCGAGCACGCGTCCGGTGAGCCATTTATAGTCCCTCTGGCGATACCCTTAGTTGCTGGGCCGTCAGCGATGGCATTCCTCATGCTATTAGTTGGTCAAAACCCCGAAATGATGCTGGAGTGGACTGGAGCACTACTCGCGGCATGGGCGGTGTCTGCGCTGATCCTCTTCTTCTCCACCAAGTTCTATCAATTATTGGGTGACCGAGGTTTGGTAGCGGTAGAGCGTTTGATGGGGATGATTCTGGTTATGATCTCAGTACAGATGGCACTAGATGGACTCACTCATGTCTTAGACTAGTCAGTTCTTTTGGAGGAGTATGGTTTAACCCACCCACTAAAAGCACTCCGGCGTGGGGTAAGTAACGAATTAACAGTAACGGATTAATGTTGACGAGCTAAACGAAGATGCGCTAGCTCTATCGAAGGCGCTTCCTATATGGAGCGCCTTTTTTATCGCCGAGAAAATGATTAAACACCAAGAAAACTAATCGCTATTGCTTAGTTTTGCTTCAAAGTGGGCGTCTTGATGCTTCTCCACCCAATAGACAACACCGCCGATCACTGCTGCGGGCATCACGAACCAGTTAATGATGGGAATCATCGACGCACCGGCGATGGTAGCGCCGAAGCCGTAACTCTGAGGGCGAGTTTTCCGCAACTTATTCAGTGATTCGTTAAAATCGATTTGATGGTTATCAAAGCAGTAGTCCGAGTACTGAATGCACAGCGACCAGGCAGCCCAGGCAAAGGCTAGAAAGGGTGCAATTAAGCCAATAACCGGGATAAAGCCTAGCAACAAGCATCCCAGTAACACACCTAGCGCGCGGGGAATAAAATAGCCTAGCTTACGCAGCTCTCTACCAAGGGTGCGCCAAATCATCGCGGAGATCTTCTCTGGCGGGGGCTTTCTTCCCGACAATAACTCCTCGGCCTTTTCGGCCAGTAAGCCATTGAACGGCGCAGCAATTAGCCCAGCCACGAAGTTGAAGGTGTAAGCGCTGCCCACCAAGATTCCTAAGGTGGCGAGAATAGCGACTAACCATCCGACCAACGCACGGAGCCAATCCCAGTCCGGTAGATAAGTATCAACCAGCCACTGATTCCATTCGCTAAGGTGGCTAAACACATAGATATTGAGCCCAATGAACAATATGGCGTTGATGGCAATTGGAATCACCACAAAGGGACGAATACGTTTATCAAGCAAGAGCCGTAGGCCCTTGGCAACATAAGTAAACGAAGAAATAGGTACCTGTGGTGTAGCCATAGTTACTCCTCAATTAAAACATTGAGCTTCGCGATAAGCAGCTCGTTGACCATTTTAGGGTTAGCTTGCCCCTTACTCGCTTTCATGATCTGCCCAACAAAATAGCCGAGCATTTTTGGCCGCTTGTCGGCGGCGGCCTTAGCGTAGTTGGCTACTTGAGTGCCCGAATTAGCGATCACTTCGTCAATCATCAGCTCGAGTGCGCCGCTATCGGAGTTCTGCTTTAGGCCATCGCGTTCAATGATTTCGTCAGGCGCTAACTGGTCATTCCAGCAGGACTCGAACACCTGCTTGGCAATTTTAGATGATAGTGTGCTGTCATTAATTCGTTGAATAAGCTGAGCCAAGTGAGCGGCGCTAATCCGAGATTCTTCAATGGTGATACTGTCACGATTCAGCGCAGCCGAAAGCTCACCCATCACCCAGTTGGCTGCCAATTTAGCACTTTTGCAACCCTCGACGACGATTTCGTAATATTCAGATAGTAAGCGGTCACTAGCTATGAGTTGTGCGTCATAGTTGGGTATTTGATAGTCCGAAACAAAACGCTTGGCTTTGTCGTCAGGAAGCTCTGGGAGCGATTCGCGAAGCGCTTCGATGAAGCTATCGTCGATGTGAATCGGCAGTAAATCGGGGCAGGGGAAGTAGCGATAGTCGTTGGCTACTTCCTTAGATCGCATGCTGCGCGTTTCATTTTTTTCGCTGTCGTAGAGGCGTGTTTCTTGGACAACGGTTCCGCCATCTTCGATTAATTCAATCTGTCGTTGCGTCTCCACCTTGATCGCTTTCTCAACAAAGCGAAACGAATTGATGTTCTTGATCTCTGCACGCGTGCCGAGTTCTTCCTGCCCCGCCGGTTTAACCGAGACGTTGGCATCACAGCGCATTGAACCCTGAGACATATCGCCATCGGAGATGCCAATATAGGTAATTAGTGAGTGGATTTTACGCAGGAAAGCAACGGCTTCCTCAGCGGATCTGATGTCGGGCTCGGTGACAATTTCAATGAGCGGTGTTCCCGCACGGTTGAGATCGATAGCCGTCTTGCCGGGTATTTCAGTGTGAATAGATTTACCTGCATCCTCTTCGAGGTGAGCGTGGTGAATGCGAATATGACGCTCAGAGCCGTCTTCGAGTGTTACAGTGACTTCGCCCGCCCCAACAATCGGTTTCTCAAGCTGAGTAGTTTGATAACCCTTTGGAAGGTCCGCATAGAAGTAATTCTTTCGTTCGAAGACGGACTCTCTGCCAATCTCCGCACCAATAGCTAGACCGAACTTTGTCGCCATTTCAATGGCGCCGCGATTGACCACTGGCAAGGTGCCTGGCAGCGCCATGTCGACCTCATCAACTTGGGTATTCGGGGCCGCGCCGAACTGCGTGGAGCTGCCGGAAAAGATCTTACTCCGAGTGGCTAACTGAACATGAATTTCTAAGCCTATAACTACATCCCACTTCATGCTGAAACCCCCTGCAATGCTAAAGGCGCTCGCTGTTTATGCCAGTCACTATGCTGCTGGTACTGATGTCCCATTTGGAGAATATCCGCTTCACCGAAGGCTTTGCCAATGAGCTGCATGCCGATAGGGAGGCCGTTGGCGATGCCGCAGGGGAGTGAAATGGCTGGCAGGCCAGCAAGGTTAACGGCTAGCGTGTAGATATCTTCGAGATACATCTTCGCCGGGTCGCCGAATTTATCACCAATCTTACAGGCGGTGTTTGGGGTAGTTGGGCCTAGAATCATATCAACCTGTTTGAAGGCCTGTTCGAAGTCTTCTTTAATGAGACGACGTAGCTTTTGTGCCTTACGGTAATAGGCGTCGTAGTAACCCGCTGACAGGGCATAGGTGCCAACTAGAATCCGAGTTTGTACTTCAGCCCCAAAACCTTCACTACGAGAACGACTATATAAATCCTTGAGGTCCTTTGGGTCGTCGCAGCGGTGACCAAAGCGGACACCGTCGAAGCGGCTAAGATTCGCCGAGGCTTCCGAGGGGGCAATGACGTAGTAAGCGCTCAAAGCATGTTGATTCATCTCTAGAGAGATAGGAACGATAATGGCGCCAAGCTTTTGTAGTTGGCTGATGGCTTGCTGAATGGCATCGCCCACTTCGGTGTCCAAGTCGGCGTTGAAGAACGACTCAGGTACGCCGATACGAATTCCAGCAATCGAAGCGTTTAGGTTTTTGGTGAATGCTCCATTCGGGTGAGCAACACTCGTGGAATCCTTATCGTCGTGGCTGACCATGGTTTCTAAAAGGAGCGCTGCGTCTTCAGCTGAAGTGGCCATAGGCCCTGCTTGGTCCAAACTGGACGCAAAGGCAATCATTCCCCAGCGTGAAACCGACCCATAGGTTGGCTTGATGCCGGTTAACCCGGTATGAGCGGCCGGTTGGCGTATCGAGCCACCAGTATCCGTTCCCGTAGCGATAGGGGCTAAGGCCGCCGCGACGGCCGCTGCGGAGCCGCCGGATGAACCGCCCGGTATATGATCGGTGTTCCAGGGGTTGCGAGAGGCTCCGAAGAAGCTGGTTTCATTGGACGAGCCCATAGCGAACTCATCCATATTTGTCTTGCCTAAGTTCACCATGCCAGCCGCGGCAATGTTTGTGGTAACGGTTGACTCGTAGGGAGGAATGAAGTCCTTCAACATACGGCTTGCACAGGTGGTTCTTAAACCGTTGGTGCAGAAAATGTCCTTGTGGGCAATGGGGACACCGGTGAGTGAGCCAGCCGAACCGCTTGCGCGTTGTGCATCGGCTAATTTAGCCTGCGCTAGGGCGCCTTCGCGGTTTACGGTAATGAAGCTATTGATTTGGTTATCGAGCGATTCGATACGCTGCAAAAAATGCTCAGTCAGTTCGGTGCTTGATAGCGAGCCTTGACTTAGAAGTTGGCTGAGCTGAGTAACGGATTGGGTATGCAATGTCATGTGGCAGTTCCTATTCTACTACGCGTGGAACAACGAATTGCCCATCTTGAGCTTCTGGAGCATTGCTAAGTAATGCCTCTCGACGATTTAACTTGGTGACTTCGTCAGCCCTCAGCACTTGGATAGCATCCAAGGGGTGCGCTAAAGGTTCTACATTCTCGGTGTCCACCGCCTGCAATTTGTCGATCATATCAAGGACTTGGTTGAGTTTAGTTGTCGCCTTGTCGATGGCTGGCTGATCAAGTGATAACATTGCGAGTTCAGCAACGTGTTGAACGGACTCATTAGTAATGGACATACCGCGTAAAAACCTCTTAAAAGCGAACGAAATTGGTACTCTGTGGTCATAAAAGCGAACCGAGCCTAAAAAACCGACCAATGGACGTAACTTAACACATTAGCTCCTTGCTCTAAAACCCCATGGTTGTTAGAGTTGCATCATTCTATACAAAAAAGTTTGACGCCTAGATCTAACCATTATGACGCGTAGTCAAACACATATAAAAAGGTTAATTAAATGAAGCTTTTCAAGGGCATTCGCGGAATGTTTTCAAGCGATCTTTCGATCGATTTGGGTACTGCCAATACACTAATCTATGCCAAGGACAAAGGCATCATCCTAGATGAACCATCGGTGGTTGCAATCCGCGATCACAAGGGCACCAAAATGGTTGAAGCCGTCGGGGTTGAAGCCAAGCGCATGCTGGGTAGAACGCCGGGCAATATTTCTGCCATTCGACCACTAAAAGACGGCGTCATCGCCGACTTCAAAGTGACCGAAAAAATGCTACAACATTTCATCCGAAAGACGCATGAATCATCGTTTGTGACGCCAAGTCCTCGCGTACTGATTTGCGTGCCTTGCATGGCAACCGAAGTTGAACGTCGTGCGATTCGTGAGTCGGCGTTGGGTGCCGGGGCACGTGAAGTGCACTTAATCGAGGAGCCTATGGCTGCGGCTATTGGAGCGGGACTGCCGGTTGAAGAGGCCAGTGGCTCAATGGTCGTTGATATCGGTGGTGGTACCACTGAAATCGCTATTTTGGCACTTTCGGGCGTTGTTTATTCTGATTCAGTGCGCATTGGTGGCGATCGCTTTGATGAGGCAATCTCGAACTATGTCCGTCGTAACTACGGCAGTGTTATTGGCGATGCTACAGCAGAGCGAATCAAGCATGAAATTGGCTGCGCCTATGCCGGCTCTGAATTGCGTGAGATCGATGTTCGTGGTCGTAATTTGGCCGAAGGTGTACCACGTAGTTTCACGCTTAATAGCGATGAAATTCTTGAGGCGCTTCAGGATCCTCTGGCAGGAATTATTCAGGCTGTCAAAACGGCTCTGGAGCAATCTCCACCAGAGTTAGCCTCCGATATCGCCGAATCAGGTATCGTGCTAACAGGCGGTGGAGCTATGCTGCGCGATCTTGATCGCCTGATAATGGAAGAAACAGGTCTACCAGCCATTGTTGCCGAAGATCCACTTACTTGTGTGGCACGTGGTGGCGGTAAGGCTTTGGAAATGTTGGATAATAGTAAGCTTGGATTACTGTTCTCATAATTGAGGTGATCTTATCAAACCGCTGTTTAAACGTGACGCCAAGTTAGGAAGTTACCTTGTTCGGCTCATGGTCGTGGCAGTCATTCTATTAGTTGTTGATAAGAACTTGGGCTTAAGCTCTTTGCGAATGGCGCTGACAACTTTGTCAGCGCCTTTTTATTGGCTGACGAGTTTGCCTGACCGCGTCGACCAGTGGGGGGATGATAATCTCGTGAGTCGTGAGCGACTTATGGCTCAGAACGCCTCTCTCCGAGCTGAAAATGATCAGCTTCAGTTGCTGTTACAGCGATTTCAGTCCGTGACCACTGAAAATGATCGGCTACGTCAAATGATGGGTGCCTCGGAGCGCTTGAGTCACGATGTAATCACAGGTCAGCTAATTGGTGTTTCTCCAGACCCCGTTAGGCAGGTGATTATTGTTGATAAGGGCCAAGACGATGGCGTCAGAATTGGATTACCTGTTTTAGATCGATTAGGTGTCGCTGGACAGGTGATTGATGTGTCTGCAACGACCGCCAGTATTTTGCTTCTCACTGATCAGAGTCACGCGCTTCCGGTACGTTTTCTTGATAGTGGTATCCGATCGGTAGCAGAAGGGGCGGGAGACATTAGTCAGCTTCAACTTCTATTCGTGCCGCAAACCTCGAATGTACAACCGGGAGATATCATTGTGACGTCTGGTTTGGGGGATGTCTTTCCCGAGGGCTATCCAGTGGGTGAAGTTGACTTCCTGTTGCGTGACCCAAACCAACCCTTCATGGAAATTCGTATCCGCCCTTACGCTCAATTAAATAGGAGCCGCTTCTATATGATTCTGGTTCCTCATTTTGATGAAACGATCGTCACTCCTTCGGGTGAAGCGGAACCTCCCGCTGAGTTAGGAGCGTTAACCTAATGTTGCCCCAAGTTTGGATGTCGGCGGTGATCACGGTGCTAGTTGCTGTGTTGTTAACCGTTGCGGGGATAGTTGAGCCAATTTATCGTCCCTCATTGCTGGGATTGAGCGTAGTTTTCTGGTGTCTATATTTTCCTGATAAGGTTTCCCTGGGCTCGGCTTTTATCTGTGGCCTAATTGCTGACTCGCTAACGGGTGCACTGTTTGGCTCACATGCATTAGGGTTCTGCGTTGTTGCCTATTTGACCACGTTGATGAATCGCCGCCTGTTAATGTTTACTTGGGTACAACGAATCCTATTTATATTTGTAGTAATGGGGATTTCTCAAGCTATTATTAATTGGGGCTTTGCAATTCGCGGCGACGCGATTCCGGGGTTAAACTATTTATTACCTGCGTTCACGTCGGCCTTAGTTTGGCCTGTTTGGAGTCTCTTTATGCGATGGATTCACCCGCAGAGAGCGATGCCCCGATGATGACAAAACAACTTTTTCTAGCTTCGGGTTCACCTCGTCGTAAAGCGCTACTGAAGCTTTTAGGGGTGCCATTCGAGGTAGTGACTAATGACCTCATTGAATTTCAGGCTGAGGATGAATCTCCCACCGCCTATGTTGAGCGTTTGGCTCGTGAAAAGGCCGAGGCGGGAATTAAAGGTAGAGAGGGTATTGTCATTGGGTCCGATACCCTCGGCGTGCTTGATGGCACCGTTTTGGAAAAGCCAAAAGATAGAGATGATGCTTTTTTAATGTGGCAACGGATGTCGGGGCGAAGCCACGAAATCCTCACGGCAGTGGCTCTTACGGATGGTGTGAAAACGTTAAGTCGCGTAGTGTCTACTACGGTGTACTTCCGATCCATTTTAGAGTCAGAAATGACGTATTACTGGGATTCGGGAGAACCGCAAGACAAAGCAGGCGGTTACGCAATACAAGGAATCGGTGGTGCTTTCGTTGAGCGTATCAGTGGCAGCTACCATGCTGTAGTGGGTCTACCTTTAGTAGAGACGGCTGAGCTATTAGCCCTATTCGGAATTCGAGTACTGAACTACGATGAGTAATGAGATACTAATTAACATAACCCCCCTTGAAACTCGCGTAGCGATTGTTGAAGATGGATTGGCGCATGAACTTTACTTAGAGCGTGCTAATCATCGTGGTTTGGTTGGCAATATCTATGTGGGTAAAGTTCAGCGTGTACTACCGGGCATGCAGGCTGCTTTCGTGGATATCGGCTTAGAGAAAGCTGCTTTTATTCATGCTCAAGATGTCGTTGAGCTAGATCAGCACGGTATGGAGCTGCGCAAACCCTCGTCGGCAACCCCGCCGATACGAGAATTACTCCATGAAGGTCAGCGGATCGCTGTGCAGGTTCTTAAGGATCCTATCGCCACCAAGGGAGCTCGGGTGACTACCCACCTCAGCTTATCTTCTCGATATTTGGTATACATGCCAAAGACGGATCATGTTGGTGTGTCTCAGCGCATCGATGATGAAATTGAGCGAGAGCGCCTAAAGCTTATTACTGAGCAATGCCGCGATGAACGTGGCGGTGGATTCATCATTCGAACCGTGGCCGAAGGAGCGGACGAGCGTGAACTTGCTTCTGATGCGAAGTTTCTGCAAAAACTATGGCTAGATATTGAGCATCAACTCGTCAATACAACTCAGAAATTTCCCCGGAGAGTGTATCAAGATTTACCGCTTTATTTGCGAGTTATCCGTGACTACGTTAGCCCTAACATCGATCGAATTCGAATCGATGATAACGGTGTCTACGAAGAGCTCATGGGTTTTACCAACAAGTATTTTCCTGATATCACCGCAAGACTATCGCTAAACACTGGGCAGACCCCTCTATTTGACCTGTTTGGCGTTGAGGATGAAATTCATAAGGCGTTAAAGCGAACGGTTCAGCTTAAGTCTGGTGGGCATATCGTGATTGATGAGACGGAGGCAATGACTACCGTTGATGTGAATACCGGAGGCTACGTAGGCGGAAAGACCCTTGAAGAGACCATCTTCAAAACGAATCTTGAAGCGGTTAGTGTCATTGCTCGCCAACTCAGATTACGAAATATCGGTGGAATTATCATTCTCGATTTTATTGATATGAAAGATGCTGAGCACCGAAGAACTGTTCATCGTGCGTTTGCGAAGGTCATGGCCAAAGACTCGGTTAAGTCAACGATCACGGGTATTTCAGAGATTGGTCTCATTGAGCTAACACGCAAGCGAACACGAGAGAGCTTAGAGCAGCAGGTCTGCGACCTGTGCTCAGTCTGTGATGGTCGGGGCGTTGTTAAATCAGCTGAGTCAGTATGTTATGAGGTGTTTCGAGAAATTTTACGTGACGCGCGTCAGTACGAGGGAGAAAAGCTCGTGGTGGTGGCTTCTTCAGCCGTTATCGATCGTCTCCTAGACGAAGAATCCAATGCGGTAGCCGATATTGAACAATTATCCGGTAAGCTCATTGAGTTTCGTCACGAACCTCTCTACAGCCAAGAACAGTATGACATTATTTTAGTATGACGAAGCGTATAGTTCCCTTCCTAATCACATCTTTCTGGTGGACTTTACTTAGTCTGCTGGTGGTCTCTGCGGTGGTGATCAGTCTTGCAAGAGAGCTGGCGCCGAATGCCTATAAATATCGAGCGGAATTCGATAGTTACCTTTCCAGAGTTACCGGATTAGAAGTCAACAGCGATGCGATTTCTGCTGGGTGGCATGGATTAGCTCCTGAAGTTGAGGTCCAGGGTGTTCGCGTTGTAGACCGTAATGGCGACATTATCGCAACATTGGAGCGGGTATTTCTTCAGATTGACCTATTGAGTTCACTTTGGAATGGCGCGCTAACGACACGAAGTGGCGAGATTGTAGGGCTTAATTTTTCACTGCGTCAGCGCGAAAATGGCCTCTGGTTCTCTAGTGGTAGTGCTGGAGCAACTGAAGGAACTGACGTTAAGCAGTTTTTGGACAGTTTGTTTCGAACGAATTCACTGATATTAAGAAATTCAACCGTTAAATTGATCACTCGAAACGATGTGGAGTTACCCTTAGTTATTGCTGAGGCCAATATTCAGTCACGTCGTTCAGCACACAGCATCGAAGCTCAGTTACTGGTAGGTCGTCTAGCTCGACAGGTTCAATTTTTGGCGGAGTTTGAAGGACTTCCTTGGTCGACCAAGTTCGATGGTGAGGCTTACCTTGATATTCGGAATCAAGTCATCGATGATGACGTCAAAGCGCTAGCTTTAGAATCACGCCTCTTCTCAGGCGAATTGAATTTATCGAAAGATCTTGCAATTGGCGGGCAGCTTTGGGCTACCTGGGATTCAATCGACCAAGTCCAAGCGCAGGGCGAAATTTCGTTGAGTTATGTTCCTCTCCCTTCCACTTGGGAGCAGTTTAAGCTGCACTCGGTTCGAACGGGCCTGGCGATCCAGTGGGATGGGCAGCGAGTTAGTCGACTCCTTCTCGAGAATGCTGAGTTTCAGCTAAACGACACTGCCTATACGTTGCCGACCATATTGATTGAGGGTGAATTGACGGGACCACAGGCGTTCCTTCAGTTTGATATCCCATATTTAGATCTAGCGGGGACTAGCGACGCTATCGCCAAACTCCCCGATAGCGGTTTGACTGAGGTATTCGCTACGCTTAGTCCCGTGGGGACGCTTCGAGATTTATCTGTCAAAGTGCCTTTCTCTTCACCCAATGATACGGCTATTAGTGCGCAGCTTGATGGGGTGAATTTGGAAGCCTGGGGAGGTGCACCTGCTGTAACCAACTTGTCGGGGGAGTTAGTGGCTGGCGCGTTGAATGGGTATATAGACATTCAGGCTACCGATCTTACTATGGCTTTTCCAACTATTTATCATGGCGGTTTTGAAACAGATCAAACTTCGGGCAGAGTTTATTGGCAAGTAGACCCTAGTTCAGACCGAGTGCAGGTTGGCGCTAACAACTTACAAATGCTTGGCCCCATGGGAGTTATGTCAGGCGCATTCTACTTAGATGGATTAACTAAACCCGTTGAGGATGTTAAGAGTAAGCTAACCTTGCAAATCGGCTTGGATCATTCGCAAGTAGTTTGGCATGAGACGCTAGTTCCCTTTATCGTCTCGCCGGGCTTACGAGATTGGTTGGACAGTGCGTTAGTGGCCGGTGATATTGCAGAGGCGGACTTCGTGATGCTTACAGAGATCGATGGAGCGTGTTCGACCTGTACGGCCTTGCAGTTAAAAGTCGATGCACAGAATACAACTCTCAACTATTTAGATGATTGGCCTGCTATTGAAGCGCTTAATGGAAGAGTGATCGTCAATAACGATCAGGTCACAGCAGAGATTGAGCCGCTGTCTTATTTAGGCGGTACCGTGGTGGTCGAAAAGCTCTTCCTAGCGCCGAACAACCAGGGCGTTATGGAGCTCGAGGTAGATGCCATCACCACCGGCGAGAGTGGCGATATTATCCAATCATTCCAGCAGACACCAGTGTGGTCAAATATCGAATCTACGCTGGGTAGTTGGGGGTTTGCTGGCGAAGTGGATGCCGAAATAAAGCTCAGCAGTGAACTCTCACCTGGAGTTATTCCGCAAATCCTGATTAATGCAGAGCTGAATGGTGTCGACATGATAATGGACGATGTTGGCCTTTCAATAGCATCCTTAACCGGACATGTTGAATCGGATCTATATCGCCTTGAGTCGACTAATTTGGAGGGAGTGTTCTATAGCGACCCGCTGAGCATTAACTTAAGCGGAAACCTCGATGATCTTTCTCTAGGTTTTAATACCAAGGCCTCAATGACCGAAATTGCCGACTGGATCGGTCAACCGCTCGATCTCATTGGTGTAGGAACTACGGACTTCACTGGTAGCTTTAGCTTGCGGAAGGACGCTCCACCCAGGGTTATTTTTCAGTCGAATCTTGCAGGAGTCGCCATCGATCTCCCTGATCGTTGGTCGAAAACAGCATCTGAGGAAACTCCGTTAAGAGTCACGATACCGTTTTATCAGAACGGGTTTACGGTTGAGATTGACTATCGCGATGATTTTCACGGCAAACTGGAGGTAGTGGGAGGCGCTTTAACAAAGTCGAGTATCTCGCTTGGAAAACTTGATTCCGAATTTCACGAGCCTAGAACCGATATCTGGCTAAGCGCAGAGCTCGATTATCTAGACCCAAATCGGTTTTTGGATTGGTTTAGTCGAAAACAGACCACTTTCGGTTCAGATAGTGATGTGGTGTCCGGCTTAACATTTGGCGCAGCCGTGCGAACTAATCAGTTGCGGCTCTCCGACGATATACTTCTCACAGCCGTTGAAGGTGTCGCTACGCGCCAGACTAACGCTTGGAAATTTGATGCGAGCGCGAACGAATTCTCGGGCGGCGTTCGGATTGCAGACGGAGATGAACCGTGGGAGCTCAATCTTGACTATTTAAATCTGCCGGGGGTCAACGCTGGAAGCACTAGCGACCAAGAGCAGGGATCGAAGCCTATTTCAGCAATGGAGCTTCGGAGACTTCCTGAGCTGAATGTGCGGGTTGACGGCTTAAGTGTTGGTGGTAACGACTTAGGCCGCTGGCAGTTCAGAACCCGGAACATCGATGATGGCTTTAGGCTAGAGAATATTATTGGTCAGTATGGCAGCTTGTCAGTAGAACCAGCAGCTGAGGAGTCCCTTTGGGTTGAGTGGCGAGAGCGTGAAAATAGTACATCCACAGCGCTGAATCTGCGAATGGTCACGAATAGTTTCGAGCAGTTGCGCACAGAAATGGATTGGAAGATTCCTATCAAAGCAGAGCAAGCCGAGCTAGCACTCCGCGCTAGTTGGCATGGTAACCCACTTGAATTTGATCTACTTGCTGCCGCTGCGGATGTAGATTTCAACCTTAAGCGAGGTCGGCTTGAGACGAGTTCTGCGAGCACCGACGCAATGCGACTTTTTAACTTATTTAACTTCAATACTTGGGCAAGAAGACTGCAGCTAGATTTTTCCGATCTCGAGAAAGGCGGGATTAGCTTTGATGAACTGTCGGGTCGATTTATCCTCGATTCGGGACATCTTAGCGTGGTAACCCCCGTCGAACTAGATAGTCCGTCATCTCGCTTCGTGATGACAGGCACTGCTGATTTGAATAGAAATACGGTTGACTCGCGCTTGAATATAACTTTGCCGGTGGGAAATAATGTCGCATGGATCACCGCTATCGCTGTGAGTTTACCTGCCGCGGCTGGTGTATTTCTAGCGAGTCAGCTCTTTGAGGGGCAAGTAGATCAGCTTTCAACCTTAAGTTATAAAGTTGATGGGTCGATAGATGATCCGAATGTAACGTTTGAGCGCTTCTTTGGGAAAAATGAAGAAAAGTAGTGCTCTACATTAGACCTTCGAAGTGTTGAATCTTATTGCTGTCTATTCGCGCAAGGAAAACGGATTTATCGAAAAGATAGCGGGCGCAAGATAGACCACGCCGCCTAGCTAGTGATATAAGGTCCTAGTTGATTAGATAGTCGCGCAGGGCTTTGAAAAGCTTCTTGGCATCATTAGTAGAGTAGGGGGTTTCCGGCTGTTTAGCTGCTGACTTCTGAGCATTTCGAACCAAATTTCGCATCTGTTGTCGGTCAACTTGTGGAAACTCTTCAATCAATTGAAAAACAGCTTGATCACCGCGGTCAATAAGACGAGCGCGCCAAGATTCCAGCTGCTTTTCACGTCTAACATTTGCTTCGGAGCCGGGCTGAGTCAGTTCATAGGCATTTTGAATTGCTTCGCTATCTTCGTCACGCATCAATTTCCCAATACGCTGCATCATTCGGCGTTTTGCTTCCTTGTGCTTGAGCCGATCGTACTCGTCAATGGCTTCAGTCAGTAGTTCCGACATTGGAATCGTCGCGCGCTGCTTTTTGTTGAGTTCGATCAGTGAGGTGCCTAATGACTGCAGTGCATCCATCTGTCGTTTGACTTCAGATTTACTGATCCAATCATCTTCATGGTCATTGTTTTGTTCAGTCATGTGTTAGCCGTAGAAAATGGTCGCTAGTCCTAAGAAGGACAGGAATCCCAGGACATCCGTTGCAGTGGTTTGAATCATTCCACCTGCGAGTGCTGGGTCGATTTTCATTGATTTTAACACGAGCGGGATGACTGTGCCTGCAATTGCCGCATTTAACAGGTTAAATATTAGCGCGAGGCCAATGACTAGTCCTAAGGTCCAGGCTCCAAACCATAGGTAGCTCATTAAACCGACGGAGATCGCGAAAAATAGACCATTGATTAGACCCATGGTGAGTTCACGGCGGAGTAACCAGCCGAGGTTACTTTTGCTAATCTGCCCAAGCGCCATGCCGCGAATAACAACGGTTAGTGTCTGGTTTCCTGCAACGCCACCCATACTGGCTACGATAGGCATTAGGATAGCGAGTGCAACGACCTGTTCAATGGTTGCTTCAAACATCTTGATGACGCTGGAAGAGGTAAATGCTGCCAGTAGATTGATAGATAACCACAGTGCTCGACGCGGAAGGGACTTGCGAACCGTGGCAAAGGTGTCGATGTCATCATCTAAGCCCGCTAAGCCCATCATGTTATGGTCAGTATCTTCACGAATCACATCAAC
Organism: uncultured Umboniibacter sp.; assembly: GCF_947497555.1. Lineage (NCBI taxonomy): Bacteria > Pseudomonadati > Pseudomonadota > Gammaproteobacteria > Cellvibrionales > Cellvibrionaceae > Umboniibacter > uncultured Umboniibacter sp. The sequence continues at coordinate 220,843 of NZ_CANMGY010000003.1, read as the reverse complement.
GACGTCATCAATCGTAATTCGACCGAGTAGACATCCACTTTCATCTACGACGGGTGCCGAAACTAAGTCGTTACGCTCGAAGAGCATAGCGACCTCACGATCGGTTGCGGTGGCAACGATGGGTTCAACGCTGGTCACCATGACTTCGCGCACCGTCATACTCGGGTCGGAAGTGAGTACCCGTGACAGAGGCAGTGTACCGACATACTCATCACCGCTATTCACAACGAACAAACTATCCGTGGTGTTTGGTAGGTCGTCGTGACGACGAAGATAGCGCAGGACGACATCGAGAGTAAATTTGGGGCGCACTGTAATGGTGTCGGTATTCATGAGGCCGCCGGCGGTGTCCTCATCGAAGCTTAAGACGCGTTCAACACGATGACGATCCTGCCAAGACATTTCTTGTAATACATCTTGGATGATATTTTCGGGTAACTGCTGGAGAATATCGACAATATCGTCGGTTTCGAGGCCTTCTGTAGCCGCCGCAACTTCGGAGGCTTCCATGCGCTCAAGAAATTGACTTTGGATATCCTCAGAGAGTTCGGTTAATACTTCAGGTTGGGCCTCGTCGGCGATATTTTCCCACAATAGCCGACGAGTTGGAGGCGTTGAACTTTCAATTAGTCGCGCTTGATTGACCGGAGGTAAGTGCTTGATGACGCTACGAATACGAGCACCGTCGTCTTGGGCTACGGCATTACCGAGCTCGGCGTACTGTTCGTGGGATAGCGCATCATCGTGTATCATGACGGTTATTCGTCTTCGTCAAAGCGATTATTAATTAGCGCCTCAATACTCATCATAGCAGCCTCTTCATCTGAACCTTCACAGCTAATTTCAATTTCTGCGCCTTGGGCAGCGGCGAGCATCATGACCGACATAATGCTTTTAGCATCAATCTCTCGTTGAGCGTAGCCTATTTGGACAGAAGAGCTAAACTCGCAGGCACATTTAGTTAGCTTCGCGGCTGCTCGAGCATGAAGTCCAAGTTTATTGATGATAGAAATTTTCTTGGTAATCATAGAATGTCACGTATAGGAGCTATTATCGCTGCCTAGTCTACCACTAAATGACACTCATTTTAAAAATTTTGCTAGCTAGCTTGGTTTCGAAGTCCAGCGGTGACGCTCTCGATGACGAACAACAAGGTTTGGATGTTGTTCTAAGAGTCGCCTTGCAAGCGCCTCGGCGAGGTAGACAGACCGATGCTTGCCACCAGTACAGCCGATGGAAATGGTGAAGTAGGCGCGATTTTCACCTTCGTATTCGGGGATCCAGCGTTCAGCGAGTTGAGAGATGTCTTCAAGCATAGCCTTTACCATTGGCTCATCCTTAAGGAAGTTAACCACTTGAATGTCCCGCCCTGAGAAGGCTCTTAATCCTTCATCCCAGTGGGGATTCGGAAGACAACGAACATCGAATACAAAGTCTGAATCATTAGGCACTCCATGCTTGAAGCCAAACGACTGTAACGTGAGATTGAGTCTAGTTTCGTTCTCAGCGCTCGCAATTTTCTCTTTTACCAGGGATCTGAGTTCATGAACTGTTGTGGTTGAAGTATCGACACGTAAATCTGCCAAAGTTGAAAGCTGCTCAAGGAGTATTAATTCCTCTTGAAGTGATTCGCGTAGCGCTTGGCTATCCCCTGAAAGCGGGTGGCGACGCCTCGTCTCTGAGAAACGCGTCATCAGAATTTCAGTGCTGGCGTCCAAAAAGATAATGCGGACTTGAATTTTGAGTTGTTTAAGTAACTCGACAATGGTGCCAAATCGTGCAATTTCACTACGGCTATTACGGGCATCAATGCCAACGGCAATGCCTCTGAAAACGTCATTGTTTTGATTAACCTTATCAACTAGATCAGGAATCAGAGATGCGGGAAGATTATCGACCGTATAAAAGCCGTTGTCCTCTAAGGTGTTGAGTACTTGGCTCTTTCCAGACCCGGAGCGACCGGTTACGATTATTAGCTGCGTTGGCGCAGTCATCTTCAGTTCCCTCTAGGTTTTTTCTGAAAGCATGCTTGTGTTCAGTATTTAACTAAGACTTCCGTTTACGAACTCATAAAGTTGGGTTGTGCTGCTTGTTTGACGAAGTTGATCGACGAACTTTTCATCATTAAAGCGCTCAGCAATCGCTGCAAGCGCCTGCAAGTGAGCTGATGTGGCCTCCCTGGGCGCGATGAGTGCACACACGACGTCAACGGGGAGATTGTCGGGAGCGTCGAAGTCTATTGGGGTTTCTACCGTCAGTAGGACGCCTATAATATTCTGACAGTTTGAAATTCGGCAATGCGGAATGGCAATGCCGTTTCCGAGACCAGTGCTGCCCAGTCGCTCACGCTCAAAGAGTGCCTTAAAAAGCTCTGAATCACTGACTCCAAGTGAATCAGAAGCAATCTTAGCAACCAGTTCTAGGCAGGTTTTTTTACTGCTAACCCGAGCGTGTGCTCGGGTTGTTTCAGGGGTTAGAAGATGTGCTAACTCCATGATGGCGTGGGATCAGCCTTGGCGTCTTGCGGCAATCCCTTTCTCCTTGTGCTTTAGAATTTGTCGGTCAAGCTTATCAACCATATGGTCAATCGCTACGTAAAGATCATCCTCAACGCTCTCTGCATGAATGTCTTCTCCGAGAACATGTAAGGTAGCTTCCGCTTTTTGACCGTTCTTTTCAACACTAAATGTCACATTTACATTATGGATGTTGTCAAAATGGCGTTCAAGCTTTTCGAGTTTTGACATGGTATGAGCGCGAATGGCGTCGGTGAGAGGAAGTTGGTGTCCAGCGATATTTACTTGCATAAGTATTGACCCTCTTCGTATTGCTATCGATTAAGAGAACAGCCTGGGGAAAGAACCCCTTCTATTGACGGATTTGGCGGGCTGTCTTCGCTGCAAACCGTCTGAAAAAATAATGACTCTCCATTATTTAAAGGTAATAGATTTTCAACAAACTGTGGGAAAAATTCTATGATTTGAGACGTTTCCGCTGACTTGACGGTGCAATACCTATAGCTTCACGATATTTCGCCACAGTTCTTCTTGCTACTTTGACACCATCTGCTTCTAAAAGTGCCATCAGTTTTGCATCGGATAAAGGTTTATTTGGCGCCTCGCTCGCAACAAGCTTCTTGATAAATGCTTTAATTGCTGTTGCTGAGGTAGCGTCGCCGCTGTCCGATGAAACATGAGACGAGAAGAAATACTTGAGTTCAAAAACGCCTCTTGGAGTTAGCATATACTTGCCCGCAGTTGCGCGCGAGATAGTAGATTCCGCAAGGCCGAGTTCCTCTGCCACGTCGGCGAGAACCATTGGCTTCATTGCTTCAGGACCATAATCGAAGAATGCTCGCTGGCGCTCAACAATGGCCGATGCCACGTTGAAGAGGGTATCAAAACGGCTTTCAACGCTTTTTATAAACCATTGCGCCTCTTGGAGATTTTCTCGGAGAAACTTATTGTCGTCACTCACATCACCACGTTTAATCAGCGCGGAGTACTCACGATTAACGCAAAGTCTTGGTGCTACCTCCGGGTTGATCTCGACATGCCAGAGATCTTTTCGAAGCGACACGAGTACGTCAGGAATGACATATTCTGAATCTGTCTCTGAAAAGATATCACCGGGATGTGGGTTTTGCTTTTGAATCAAATCAATAGATAAATCGAGTTCACCTTCGGAGCATCTTAATAATTTTGCGAGTTTTTTGAAGTCCTGCTTTAGAATTGCCGGCATATGCGAACGAGCAATGACGATAGCTCTGGCAACTGTAGGGTGCTCTCCGTCCATTTCTCCTAGCTGAAGAGCGATGCACTCCCCAAGGTCTCTGGCACCCACTCCGATCGGATCGAAGCTTTGGATTAGATGCAGTATTGCTTCAATTTCATCAATTTCGAATTCATCGTTCTCGGGTTCTTCGTGGGTATTTAAGTCTTCAGTGATGGAGCTAAGTTCTGCAGTAAGCCACCCATTCGAATTGATGCTATCAATTAGGTAGTCGCCGATTAGTCGGTCGCGTACGGACAGCGGTTTCATCTCCAATTGAAAGCTGAGGTGATCCTGTAAGCTACTTTCTTGAGTACGATTAGCGAGAAAATCAAAATCATTATCACTCGAAGTCTTAGCTGAGCCGCCGGAATATACCTCATCCCATTGGCTGTCGACAGGCATTTCACTTGGGATATCTTTTTCCCATTTAGCTTCAGCGGTGGATTGTTCCAATTCATAGCTAGCTGATGGATCCTCATCGCGCTGTTCGTTGCTCAGTGAATTGCTCTCTGAAGGCAGGATAGGGTTGTTGTCTTCGAGATCTAACAGTGGATTGCGATCTAGCGTGTCTTGAATCTCAGTCTGAAGATCAAGTGTAGATAGTTGTAGGACTTTCACCGCCAGCTGAAGCTGCGGTGTCATGGTCATCTTGAGGCTGGTCTTTAATTGTAAACTCTGTTTCATGACAAACCATCCATGAGGGAATATCCAACGCTAGTACTGAAAGTTTTCACCAAGATAAAGCTCTTTTACCTTCGCGTTGTTCAGGATATCGTCTTTGCCGCCATGTGCAATGATATGGCCACCACCCACAATGTAGGCTCGTTCACAAATTGCCAAGGTTTCACGAACATTGTGATCGGTAATTAGGATGCCGATCCCCTTTGAACGGACGTGCTCAATAATGGACATGATTTCATTAACTGAGATAGGGTCAACCCCAGCAAAGGGCTCATCAAGAAGGATAAACTTTGGTTCCATCGCCAGTGCACGGGCAATTTCAACTCGTCGGCGCTCGCCGCCAGACAAAGCTATCCCTATGGCATCTTTGATGTGCGTAATGCTGAATTCTTCGAGCAGTTCATTCATTCTCTCACGTCGTTGGATTTGCGTGAGATCGGCTCGATTTTCTAAAATAGCGAGAATATTTTGACTCACAGTAAGCTTACGGAAAATAGAGGCTTCCTGCGGTAAATAGCCGATGCCCGAAATTGCTCTGCCATGCATCGGTTGCTGAGTAATATCAAGCTCATCAAGTTTGACGGTTCCCTTGTCCGAGGGGACAAGGCCGACAATCATGTAGAAACAGGTGGTTTTTCCTGCGCCGTTCGGGCCTAACAGCCCGACGACTTCGCCACTAGCGACTTCTATGGATACATCAATAACAACCGGTCTCTTGTTGTAACTTTTCGCAAGATGCTGGGCACTTAGGATGGCCATTGATTAATCCTCGTCAGTGTCTTCAGTAGGCGGCTGGATAACGTGTCGGACGCTACCTGAGGCATTGGCTGCACCGCGTTCAAGATCGAATTCGATACTATTAGCAGAAACTTCGGAAGCGTTGTTACTGAATAACGCATCACCGGTCACTACTACGATGTTAGTAAGTAGGTCGTAATCAACTTGATTACCTTGGGCATATACCGGTCCCACTTCTTCTGAAGGATTGTCTCGAAAAGTTGCTGGCGGACCTATCGCTACAACTCGGAGAATTTTGCCATCTTTGTAGAATACATCAATGCGCCCAGCTTCTATGATTAGTGCACCCTGGGTAATCTTTGCGCTACCTATGTAGGAAGTAATCCCGCGCGCAAGGTCCTGCGCAAAATCCTCGGAGGACATTTCGATTGGCTTGGCTCTGTCCTCGGGAAGTCCATGAACATTAGAAGGTAAAAGCAAAACAAAAGCCGCGATTAATAAAATGGCGTTAGCGAGTAGGTTCATAATAGGTTTCAACATTGCCTTGGAGTTCGTAATACTCGCGTGCGAGCCATAGTTTGAGGCGGTCGCCACGAGACTTTCCAGCGTGACTATCGATAGTCACTGGATAAATAGCTTGAGCGAATGCTTCGTTAGGATAGTAATCAATTCGGGCGGTTTCAATCAATTGGTATTCACCGTCGCTAAGTTGCTGAAAAAGCTTAACTTGCTGGTTAAGGCGAATCATGTCATCACGACGGTGGAATGCAGCTCTTCCTGCTTGGACTTCCCATGGACTAAGATTTTTTTGCCCAAGTAAGCGCATAGTAGGTTGCTCAGCAATCATTAATTCAGTGACTTCAAAATACTTTAAGTCAGGGGAGTTTAGCTGCCATTCTAAGTTGCCGACCAAATCCGAGTAGTGACGAACCTCCGCATTGACTAAGAACAATGAAGGTGGAACCTGTTCAGTAGGAGCGGGCAGGGCCGGTTCAGATTGATTGGCAATCAATAGTACATAGATAACGGCACAAGCAGCTAAGAACGCGCCGACTACTCTGCCACGATGACTTATTACAACCATTTTTCCAGGACTCTGTCATAGCGATCTTGAGCTTTTAAAATCAAGCTAGCGACTTCGCGAAATGCACCCTCGCCACCGCGGCGCTCGGTAATATAATCTGCATGGGCTTTAACGGCTTCGTCGGCATTGGCGACCGCAACACCTAGGCCCACGCGGCGAATGCAGGCCAGGTCAGGCCAATCGTCACCAACATAAGCAACTTGCTTAGGTTGCAAATTACGCTCGGCTAGCATTTCCTGAAGGGGAATCCACTTGTCCTCACGGCCTTGAATAATTGTCTTGATTCCGAGATCGGTCGCTCGTTTAAGCACCATCTCACTGGTTCTGCCGGTGATGATTGCGACTTCAATGCCTTCCGACTGAAGTAGCTTGATGCCGTGGCCATCGAGGGTGTTGAAGTTTTTAAACTGCTCGCCCTGAGCGGTGAACATAAGTTGTCCGTTGGTAAGAACGCCGTCAACATCGGTCACGACGAAGCAGATATCCTTGGCAAGATCAGTTGCGCTCATTAGGCTACTCCTGCTTTCAGAAGACTATGAAGATGAACAACACCAACCACCTGACCACCTTCCGTTACCACTAAGCTAGTGATTTGCCAGTCTTCCATGAGGCACAGCGCCTCGGCGGCGAGCATATTTGGAGCAACGGTCTTACATTCTGTAGTCATTACCTCCGCCAACGCCACCGGCATGACTCGGTCATAATGATCCATCGCGCGACGCAGATCTCCATCGGTGAAGATCCCTTGCAGCTTACCCTCGTCAAGTACTAGGGTCATGCCAAGTCCCTTACTGGTGATTTCGAACAGCGCGTCCTTCACTGAGGTCGCTGGTGAACAAACCGGTAAATCGTCGCGGTTATGCATCACGTCGCTGACCTTTAATAGTAGCTTACGTCCCAGTGCTCCACCGGGGTGAGAAAAGGCAAAATCCTCAGCGCTGAAACCCCTAGCTTCTAACAGGGCGATTGCCAAGGCGTCACCCATCACTAACTGTGCGGTAGTACTAGAGGTAGGCGCTAGATTGAGCGGGCATGCTTCGGTATCTATACCACTATTTAGTGGAGCATCCGCGGCCAGTGAGAGGGTGGAATTTAGGTTGCCAGTGATACTAATAAGCTTTATCCCCAGGCGTTTGATTAGGGGTAGTAGTGAAACGACTTCAGCGGTGGTGCCGCTGTTGCTTAGCGCTAGGACTACATCGTTTTCCGTCATCATGCCTAAATCACCATGGCTGGCTTCAGCGGGATGAACGAAGAATGCGGGCGTTCCTGTTGAGGCCAATGTTGCTGCAACCTTCTTGCTAATATGCCCAGACTTACCCATGCCCGTGACAATAACTCTTCCTGAACAGTTCATGACGATGTCACAAGCGATCGAAAAATTTTCATCGAGACGGCTTAACAGGCCGCTAACGGCGCTAGCTTCAAGGTCTATCGTGCGCTTGGCCGATGCAAGGTGGTCAATGGTCATAAACGTCCTCAAACAAGAAAGTAATAGTAGGCGCAGAAGCAGCTTAACATAACGACGCCAAAGCTTCTGCCTAGCTTACTATGGGTGCGTTTTAGTGTTAATGCGCAGGCGATCACTAAGAGTGCTGTTAATCCCGCCATGACATAATAGTCGCGCGAAAGAATATCAGCCTCTATAACGAGAGGGCCGACGACCCCAGGAATACTTGCCACCGCGATGATGTTGAAAATATTAGAGCCAATAATATTACCGAGGGCGATATCATGATGACCCTTCAGTGCACTGGCAACCGAGGCGGCTAATTCGGGCAGGCTAGTACCTATGGCCACAATTGTTAGTCCGATGACGAGTTCGCTCACGCCTAACGTTAAGGCAACGCCCTTGGCTCCCCAAACAAGCGTATTAGCGCTACCAATCAGGATAGCCAGGCTAACGACAAACCATAAAAAGGTTTTCAAGCCTTCGCTGCCTTCAATTTCCTCTTGCTCGAGGTCGGCTTGAGTACGCGAAACTAACCAGAGAAAAACAGGTATAAGTAACAGGAGAATCAATCCCTCCAGTGGGCTAAGCTCGCCATTAAAGATGAATAATCCCAGCAGAGCAGTGACGCCAACTAGAAATGGCGCTTCCATTTTGAATAACTGTTTGGCAATGGGTATGGGAGCGACAATGGCGGTAATGGCTAACACCAGCGCGATATTGGCAACATTCGAGCCTAAAGCATTGCCCATGGCTAAACTACCGGAGTTATCGAGGCTGGCACTTAACGCAACGAGTACCTCCGGGGCAGAAGTGCCTAGCGATACAATCGTTAAACCAATGGTCATGGTTGACATACCCAGGTTTTTAGCAATCGAAGCGGAGCTTGCTACGAATCGGTCGGCGCTCCAAATGAGTCCGCTAAAACCGAGAAGAATGGCAAGTGTTTGATAGACAATTTCTGTTGGCATAAAGGCAGGTGTTACAACATATGATTAGATGAACTGGTAATTTTAAACATAGAACGAGTTAATGTCAGTAGAATTCGATGTCCTTTCATTGGAACTTACCACTAGTAGCGGTAGAATGGCATCATTAGAGATAGGAAGCTTGAGTTATGAAGTATTTGCAAATCGCATTACTAACGTTGTGTTCTCTACAAGTGAATACGGCTATATCCGAGAATTTACCTGCGGATGAAGCGGTGGCCAAGATGACTAATGAAGTCATTGAGGTGGTTATGGAGGCCAAGGAAAATGGCAATGACCTCGACGGTTTCATGCCACGGCTAGACGAGTTAATGACCTATTACGCAGATTTCGACTGGATTGCAGCGCAAATTATGGGTCGTTATCGCCAAAGCGCCTCACCAGAACAAATTTCGCGTTTTGGCACGCGTTTTAGATCGGTGATGATATCAACCTATGCAAAGAGTTTTTTAGCCTATAACGGCGAGCGCGTTACCACTTTGCCCGTAGAAGAACGTTATGCGGGAGAACGCAGAGTACCAGTTCGCCAAACCGTTGAGGGGATTGCTGGCGGTCTTAACGTTATCTACACCATGGGGCAACGTTCAGATGGCCGCTGGGTAATGTTAAATTTGCGTGTAAATGGCGTAAATTTAGGGCAAACCTATAATCAACAATTCGCGCGAATGATGACAGAGCTCAACTCTATTGACGCGGTAATCGATAACTGGGGGCAATAAGCCTTTCCAGACCAGAGGATAATATGGAAGCAGAACAAGTTAAAGAAATCGTAGTAGCCGCCTTTCCTGAAGCGCAGGTTGAAGTGGGCCGTGATGGCAGTCACTACTCAATTCGGGTCGTGAGCGAGACGTTTGCGGGGATGACACCGGTTAAAAAACAGCAGAGCGTCTACGCTTGCTTGAACGATCACATTGCTTCCGGTGCATTACATGCACTGCATATTCAAGCGCTGACACCGGCGCAGTGGGCAGCGAAACAGGGCTGATTTATGGATAAGTTTAAGGTTTACGGACCTACAAAAATTTCCGGCACAGTTTCTGTGTCGGGCGCAAAGAATGCCGCATTGCCCATTATGGCAGCAGCACTTTTGCCCAATGGCACGTTAACATTATCAAATGTCCCTCAACTAAACGATATCCGAACGCTAGCTGAGCTTATCCAGTGTTTAGGCGCTAACGTTGAGCTGGATGGAAACGTCGCGAAGGTTGATGCCACCTCAGTAGATAAGATTGTTGCCCCCTACGAGCTGGTCAAGACGATGCGCGCCAGTATTCTTGTTCTGGGCCCATTATTAGCTCGACTTGGGAAAGCAGAAGTTTCTTTTCCGGGTGGTTGTGCAATCGGTAGTCGCCCCGTAGATCTTCACTTGAAAGGTTTTGAAGCCATGGGCGCTAAGATTGATGTTCGCGATGGCTATATTATTGCTGAAGCGCCGGAAGGCGGCTTGGAAGGAGCAGATATCCATTTCGACGTAGTGTCTGTAGGAGCCACAGAGAACTTGCTGATGGCAGCGAGTTTGGCTAATGGTAGAACTACGCTACATAATTCAGCACGCGAACCGGAAGTCGTCGATCTTTGTCATTTCCTTAACGCAATGGGTGCAAAGATCACCGGGATTGGTACTGGGACGCTCGTTATCGATGGTGTTGAGGCGCTTCATGGTTGTGAGTATCGAGTTGTGGCCGATCGAATCGAAGCGGGTACTTTCCTAGTGGCCGCGGCAGCGACGCGCGGAAGTATTACTTTGTTAGACGCCGCGCCGGAAACAATGGAAATTGTGCTCGATAAGTTGCGCGAAGCCGGTGCGGACATCCAAATCGATGGCACTTCAATTCACCTTACTATGAATAGCCAACGACCTAAGGCGGTGAGTTTTGTCACCGCACCACACCCAGAATTTCCAACGGATATGCAGTCGCAGTTCTTGGCGATGAATGCGGTTGCGGAAGGTCAGTCTGAGGTGGTGGAGACGATTTTTGAGAATCGATTAGTGGCGGCCCAGGAAATGAATCGCATGGGCGCGCAAATTCAGCTCGAATCAAATATTGCAAAGGTTAACGGTGTTGAGTCACTGAGTGCTGCGCCGGTTATGGCAACGGATTTACGCGCATCGGCGAGTTTGGTCATAGCAGGATTGTTGGCTGACGGCGAGACACTGATTGATCGTATCTATCACATTGACCGTGGCTACGAGTCAATTGAGACCAAATTTGCGCAGCTTGGAGCACGCGTAGAACGCATCAAATAATTTGATGCGTTCATTACTGGGGGATAAATGAGGACCATTACAATAGCCTTGACTAAAGGGCGAATTCTCAAAGAAACGCTTCCACTTCTTGCCAAAGCCGGCATTGAACCTATCGAAGATATCCACACCAGTCGAAAGCTGGTGTTTGCGACTAACCGAGCAGATGTTCAACTCCTTATTCTCAGAGGAGTTGATGTACCTACCTATGTTCGTTTTGGTAGTGCTGATATTGGTATATCGGGCAAAGATATACTGTTAGAAATAGACAATGGCGATTTCTATGAACCTCTTGACTTGGGTATCGCGACCTGCGATCTAATGACCGCGGCGAAAAAGGGCTCGGAAATAAAAACGGGACGTATTCGTGTGGCGACTAAATACCTCAAAGTCGCTGAGCAGTTCTATGCGGAGCAGGGCAGGCAGGTTGATCTGATTAAGCTCTACGGAGCTATGGAGCTCGCACCGATCTTGGATTTGGCCGATGAGATTGTTGATATCGTTGATACCGGCAATACCCTAAAGGCCAATGGCCTCGAGCCGCGCGAATTTATCTGCCATGTGAGTTCTCGAGTCATCGTTAACCGCGCATCAATGAAGACTAAACATGCCGCTGTGACTGCAATTATTGACGCATTACGTGAGGCAATAGCCCAGTGAGCTTGAAGATAAAACACCTCGATAGTTCAAATGATCGTTTTCAACAGAAATTGAGTGAGCTACTTGCTTGGGAAGCGACCAACGATGATCAATTGGACCTAGCGGTTCGCGACATTATTAGCTCGGTTCGCTCCCATGGCGATGAGGCTCTGGTTGAGCTGAGCAATCGCTTTGATAATACCGATTTCACCGATGCCAACAGCTTCGAAATCCCAATGGCAGTCTGCCAAGACGCACTCAAGAACTTGGACGATGAAGTCCGTAGTGCCTTGGAGTTGGCGGCCGATCGCATTCGGAGCTATCACCGGCATCAGCTGGCTGAGAGCTGGACGATTACAGACGAATACGGCACTGCTCTGGGCCAGCAAGTCACCCCTTTAGAGCGGGTGGGAATTTATGTCCCGGGAGGCAAAGCTTCTTACCCATCCTCGGTGTTGATGAACGCACTACCTGCACAGGTTGCGGGTGTGGATGAAATCATTATGGTAAGTCCAACTCCTAGCGGTGAATTGAATCCTCTTGTGATGGCCGCTGCGGCTCTCGCTGGTGTGAGTCGTTTCTTCGCGATAGGCGGAGCTCAGGCGGTTGCTGCGTTATGCTATGGGACGCAGAGTGTCCCTAAGGTCGACAAAATCGTTGGTCCTGGCAATCGCTTTGTCGCTGCGGCCAAACGTCAGGTATTTGGGCGCGTTGGCTTAGATATGATAGCGGGGCCTTCGGAAATTTTGGTGATTGCGGACGATACCGTTTCTCCACAGTGGTTAGCGGCTGATTTGTTTGCTCAGGCAGAGCACGATGAATTAGCGCAATCGATTCTTATCAGTGCTGACGCTGAAGTGTTAACAGCGGTTCAAACAGCGCTAGATGAACTGATTGAAGCCATGCCGCGCAAGGATATTATCCGTGCTTCCATAGAAGGCCGCGGAGCATTAATTCAGGTGGCTTCTCTGGAGGAAGCGGTGGAGTTAGCTAATCAGATTGCCGCCGAACATTTAGAGCTCGCGTTTGCTAATGCGGACCAGTGGGTTTCGAAAATTCGCCATGCCGGTGCAATATTTGTGGGCGGCTATACGCCGGAGGCTTTTGGCGACTATTGTGCAGGGCCAAACCACGTGCTACCAACATCCGGAACTGCGCGATTTTCTTCGCCGTTGGGTGTTTATGATTTCCAGAAACGAAGCTCGGTGATCAATGTGAGTCCATTGGGGGCAAAGGTCCTAGCGGATTGCGCAGGGTTACTTGCCGATCATGAATCACTATCCGCTCACGCGCTATCAGCGCGGTTGAGAAAAGAGGATTAAAGCGTGTCCCGAATTCACCGCATAATTCGTCCAGAGCTATTGAAACAGTCCGCTTATCACGTCCAAAGCAGTCAGGGTTTACTCAAACTTGATGCCATGGAAAGTCCCTTCAAGCTGAGTGGCGAGCTACAGCAGCAGTGGTTACAGGCTATTGCTAATACGTCCTTAAATCGCTATCCAGATCCAAACGCTACTAAGGCAGCAAAGCGGTTTTCAGAAGTATTTGGCTTAGCTGACGATGAAGGCATTCTGTTCGGCAACGGTTCCGATGAGCTGCTACAGATTTTGATTCAAGCGGTCGCCAACGATGACACCAAGGTGTTAGCACCATCCCCATCATTTGTGATGTACGAAACGCTCTGCCAATGGAATCGTATTGAGTTTATTGGTGTGGATTTAAATGCTGACTTCTCGTTGAATCTGCCAGCGATGCTTGAGCAGATAAACGCGCAACAGCCCGCAATCATCTTCTTGGCGCAGCCTAATAATCCAACGGCCAATAACTGGGCGGTTGAGGATTTGGAAGCCATTGTTGATGCTGCTGAAGGCTTAGTGGTGATTGATGAGGCCTATTACGCCTACAGCGACCGCCACCATCTAGAGTGGATTCGCCGCTATGATAATGTCGTGATCGTTCGCACGCTGTCGAAGCAGGGCTTTGCCGGTATTCGTTTGGGAATGCTGATTGCGAAGCAGGAATGGTTGGAACAGTTCAACAAAGTTCGCATGCCCTACAATATTAACGTACTGACTCAGGCCACCGCGGAGTTTGTCGCCAACGCCTGGGCACCTTTAGGATTGGAAGCCGGGCAGTTGACGGAAAATCGTGAGGAACTCAGCAGCGCGCTGACCGAGCTCGGCCTTGAAGTTTTCCCATCGCAGGCGAACTTTTTGATCGTTCGAACGAATTATGAAGGCGCGGTGCTCTGCAAGGAACTTAGAGATCGCGGCGTGTTGATAAAGAACCTCTGTGGCGCTCATCCCCTATTTGAGCGTTGTATTCGAATTACTGTATCCAGTATCTCCGATAACACCTTGCTGCTATCTGCGCTGGAGAGTAGTTTGGAAGGTTTGGCATCCTAGCCCAGGCCTGAGACTCAGCGCAAATCCGAGACTAGACCCAAGTCTGAGACGAGACCCAAGTCTGAGACTAAGCTTCAGTTCCAGCCTAAGGCTATGGCGTAGCAATGTTAGCTGCGCCAGCGATAGCCCTGTGCATAGATGGTTTCGATAGCGGAAAACGCGCTATCCAGCTGTTCGAACTTGCCACGAATCCGTTTAATATAGGAAGTAATGGTGGCGTCATCCACCGTCATATTTGCCGCGTACATAAGCGCGTCCTTCGATTTCACATGACCAGGTCGTTCCGCTAGGGCTTTCACCAGATAAAACTCAGGTACCTTGAGATCAACCAATTTATCCTGCCACCAAACTTGTAGGCTCTTGTCATTGATTCGCAGTTCACCCACCAACATTTCATCACTGGTATCAGAGTGACCCTGAGCTAAGATTTCGAAACGCTGAATCAGGTTCCGTACTCGCACCCTTAGATGCTCAAGACCAATATCTTTGGTGAGGTAATCGTCGGCGCCTAGGTGGAGGCCGGCAACTTTATCGAAATCGCTATCTCGGTGAGTAAGAAAAATAATGGGGATAGTTGGAGCGCTATCGCGTAACTTTCGTAATAATTGGAAACCGCCGTCGCGCTCGTCATCTAAGCCAACGTCTAAAATAATTAGGTGAGGGTGTTCATCAAGGATTCCATCCTCAGCAGTCTGACGGTTTGGGTAATGCACTACCCGGAAACCATCCTGTTCAAATAAGTCACGATAATTACTGGCAAGCGAGGGTTCGTCCTCGACGATAGCGATGGTCTTAGCCATAATGAATCTCCCTGAATGACCAATTAAGAGGCTGCGATGAAAATTGCCTATGGAATCATTTTTAGACTGTTATTAGTGTTAGCGGCAATTTGGCAACTGACTAATCTCTCCGATGGTATCACGTTAAATGCCCTGCTCGTATTGCTAATTTTTCTTGTTCCTGAGGGGCAACTGCAATGGGCGAGACGATTCTCGACCACCCCAATTTTAACTGAAAAGTCACCTAATTCGATGCTTATTCTTGGGCTGTTGTATATGGGGGTGCTCCTGACTACGGATGAAGCCTATACCGGCACCGTCCCTAGCATTCTTGTCATTCTAGCGTACGTGCTATTCACTCGGTGGGCGCAGAGCGTTCGTTTTAATGGTTCGCTAAATAAAACAGTGGAATTACCACCATCCCTGCAGACGTATCGTCAGATTTGGATTCTTCATGGGCCGGCCAATGCTTACGATTGGCCCATCCAACGCGCGGTTTCAGGGGATGAAGGCATTGCACTACTTTGCGTTAATGCCGGAAGTTGGTCAGCAACCGGTGCTCGCGATGATGAAGAGGTTCAGCAGTTTATAGAACAGCTTGGTGGAGATAGTTTCCCCCCGGGCGCGGGAACGCGCATTGATGTGGAGGCTGGACGTATTAGCAATGTGATCCGCGAGGCGAGTAAGCGGGTTCGACCTAGCTTGTCTTGAGCCACCACTATAACAACTAAGATATAGTTACTATGCCTATAATTCAGCCATGCTAAGGTCGTATATCGGCGAAAGTCACGCTATACTGCGGCGCATCTCAACCTGCACGGGAGCAGTTACATGTATCAGTTGGTTTTGGTTCGTCACGGTCAAAGTACTTGGAATAAAGAAAATCGTTTTACTGGCTGGAAGGACGTTCCGCTATCAGAGCGCGGCTTAGACGAGGCTAAGAAAGCGGGTCAGATGTTGAAGGCGAAGGGTATCGAATTCGATACGGTTTTCACTTCAGTATTGCGCCGTGCAATTATCACCTCGAATAACATTCTTGAAGAGATGGATCTTAGTTGGCTGCCAGTTCAGCGTAACTACCGTCTTAACGAGCGTCACTACGGTGGCCTCCAGGGTCTTGATAAATCTGAAACCGCGGCGAAGCATGGCGAAGAGCAGGTGCTAATTTGGCGTCGTAGCTTTGACACTCCACCGCCAGCGATGTCAGCGGAAGATGCTGAACACCCAAGTAATGATCCGCGTTACGCCGACCTTGACGCCCGAGCACTGCCTAATGCAGAAAGCTTAAAGTGCACTATCGATCGTGTATTGCCCTACTGGCATGACGCCATTGCTCCAGCCTTGAAGGCGGGCAAGAAGCCATTAGTTGTGGCTCACGGAAACAGTCTTCGTGCACTGGTGAAGTACTTGGAGAATTACTCTGACGAAGCCATCATGGGCATCAATATCCCAACGGGTATGCCACTGCTTTACACGCTAGACGAGAATTTCCAGGTTATCTCAAGTGAGTATGTGGGTGACCCCGAAGAAGTTGCAAAGCTCATGGCTGAAGTTGCAGCGCAAGGTAAAGCCAAGTAGTTCTTCGCAAACGAAATGCTGTATCAGAATGAGGGCTGCCGGTAGGTAGCCCTTTTTTGTGGAGCAATAAGGTTGTCCAAGACTGCCGATAGCGGGTATTGAGCAAGCATCGTCTTCGATCGCCCCCTTACTCTACTAACGACAAACCCGCGCGGCCCGCAATGCATTCTATTGGGCCGCGACACACTCAATTAGTCCGCGACGGAGTGAGTCATTGCACAATGTTCCGGTCACTTATGGCCCATCAGCCCTGATAATATTCGGTGCCACGAACACGATATTTCTTCGAGACTCTATTTAGCCTCGCGATTAATAGTAATCCTGCCGCGATCAGGCCGGCAACGAAGCCCATCCAGAATCCGCTGGCCTCCCAAGATGTACCCGTAATATTTCCCAGACTGAGCGACCAACTCACCGTAAAGCCAATCCCCCAGTAGCTGAGAATCTGAATGACCATTGGGATTCGTGTGTCCTTGTATCCCCGCAATGCGCCCACCGAGATGATCTGCACGGCATCGATAATTTGGAATGCAGCAGAGAAGAAAAGTAGATTACGAGCAATAGTGAGCACCGTTGGATCATTGGTATATAGCCCTACGATACCGTCTTTGAAGAGCAATGTTGCCGTAGCCGTTAGCACGGCGATGGAACAGCTAATCGCAATAGTCAGAAAGCTAGCATAGCGAGCTTGATCGAGGTCCCCTTGACCAATCAGGTGACCCACACGAATACAAATCGCCATACTCATACCGTAGGGAATCATGAAGATCATGCTGGCCATATTTAGCGCAATTTGATGTGCAGCGACGGTATCGGAGCCGAAAGGAACGAGCAAAATAGCGACGACTGCGAAGAAGCTAACCTCGGCACAAAAGCCAATGCTAGAAGGAAGACCCACTTTGACAATGTCATAGATGGTCTGTCGATGCGGCCCCTCAGGTTTAAGGGTTGCCCAGATATGATGGTAACTATTGCTAAAGCGCAGATGAACTAAAAGGCCTAAGCCTGTTAGCCAGTAGATTGAAGCGGTGGCGATACCACAGCCTACACCACCAAATCCTTCGCTTTCGCCAACCCCAAATACCAGTACGTAGTCTAGAAAGATGTTAGCGACGAAGGCAAGAATGTTCACAATCATTGGTGCCTTGGTGTGACCGTTTGCCTCGCAGAAGCATCTCAGGACCGTAGCGAAAGCCAGTCCAGGCACACCGAAAGCAATGGCGAAGAGGTAGCCATCGGTAACTCGATCAACCTCGGGCGCTTCACTAAAATCGAACAGCTGAGGGAGCACCCAGAAAATCATAGCGATAATGATTATCGAGCTGAAGATGCCCAGCCAGCAGCCCTGAACAAGCTTTCGGCCTAGTAGGCGCCAGTCTGAGGCACCAAAGGCTTGGGCCATAAATGGAGAGACACCAGCCAGCACACCTAGCAGAAGGACCAATAATGGATGCCAAAGACCGGCGGCTACAGCAATGCCGGCTAGGTCATCGGTACCATACTGACCCGCCATAAAGGTGTCGGTAACCGACATGCCAATAAGGGCCACTTGGGAAATTATGAGAGGGATACCCAGATGAAACAGACGTTTCCCCTCGGTAATCGCTTTGATTCGAGGCACAGTGTTCTCTTCGCTAAAAGTCTAAAGTGTAGGAATTATAGAATTAGAATGGCGATCGTGCGCCAAGTAATTCATCGATCACCCAGATGCGATCTTGGCCGAATAACATTTCGCCATTGGCGAACATCGTTGGAGCCCCGAAAACACCACGATCCACGGCTGCTTTGGTGGTCGTATTTAGCTGAGCTTGATAACTAGCGTCTTTGGCTTTATCCAACCAATTACTTGGCATGTCACTCGCTTCGAGTACCTGCTTAATAACCGATTCATCCGCTAAGTTTTTACCGTCACTCCACATTGCATCAAACAGCGCGCCCGTGTATTGCTCCAGCGCGTCGTTTTCTTGGGCGACGAGTGCTATTCGCATAATGAGATTCGTATCAATGGGGAAGTGCGGGTTAAGAGTGAAGTTGACTCGATAGCGATTGGCGTAGCGGTCAATATCGCGACGCAGGTACTTTGCCTTTGCCTGAACCTGAGCGGGAGAGCGGTTTCCGGTTTCGGTGAATACGTCGGCCAGCGCTACCGGCATAAGAGTCAGTTGAGCATCGTATTCACTGACGAGTTGATTGAGCCGGTGCCAAGCGAGATAGCTAAATGGACTGGCGATATCGTAGTAAAATTCGATCTGTTGACTCATGACTATTCCTCGTTTTGGAGCTTTGGTAACTGTAGCATGTTACTGCGATTCCTTCGCGCACGCCAACGCTTAAGAGCACTGCGGCAAGCTAATTTACATCGGCAGTGTTACGGATTTTCTCTAAGTGATGATTCGCGCTAAAATAGTGTTTTTTAGTAATGGGATACTCACACCGTGACAGCGCTTGTCGATATGCAACTTCAACCAGAGAAAGTCTGGTCATTTTTCGCAGAACTCACTCAAATACCTCGTCCATCCAAGCACGAGCAAGCAGTGATTGACTGGATTGTCGCCTTTGCAGAGGCGAGAGGTCTTGCTTGGGAGCAAGATACTATTGGTAATATGATTGTCCGAAAGCCCGCTGTGGTTGGCTGTGAGCATCTTCAGACGGCTATTTTGCAGAGTCACATAGATATGGTTCCGCAAAAAAATGCTGATACCCAGCATGACTTTTTAGTCGACCCCATCAAAGCCTATGTTGATGGTGACTGGGTGAAGGCCGAGGGCACCACGTTGGGCGCAGATAATGGCATGGGTGTCGCAGCTATGATGGCGGTGCTAGATGCCGACGATATTCAGCACGGAGCTATCGAGGCACTCTTTACCATTGATGAGGAGGCGGGAATGACCGGGGCGATGAACCTAGATCCGAATATTCTCAGAGGGAGTGTACTGTTCAATTTAGACACCGAAGATGACGGCGAACTCTATGTGGGCTGTGCCGGTGGCGTAGACGTTAATATCGACTTCGATTATGAGCCTGAGACGGTGCCCGCCGAAACCAGCGCCTGGCAGCTGTCGGTCAAAGGCCTATTAGGTGGTCACTCGGGTGTTGATATCCACCTAACACGCGGCAACGCCAACAAACTTTTAAACCGTGTGCTGCGCAAGTTACTGCAAGCTGGTATTGAGCTGAATGTCGCGGACATCAAAGGCGGCAGCTTGCGTAACGCAATTGCCCGTGAAGCCTTTGCTACGCTGCTGGTGCCGGATATCCAGCAGGACGAACTGCTCACGGTACTGGATGACATCGCCATAGAGATTGCTGATGAGTGGCAGTTAGCCGAGCCAAATCTATCGATTACAGCAGTACCTAGTAAATTGCCGGCAGATTACATTCCTCTGGATGCTGTGCTGAGACTACTTCGAGCGATTGATGCCACGCCGCACGGCGTCACTAAGATGAGCGTCAGTCTTCCGGGAATTGTGGAGACCTCAAACAATCTTGGTGTTATTCGTGCTGGTAAGTCGAAGATCAAAGTAAGATGTTTGGTTCGTAGCTTGATGGACTCGGCACGAGACGAGTTCTGCGAGGAAGTCGCGGCAGGTTTCTATCTCGCGGGTGCCAATGTGAGTTTTACCGGTGCTTATCCGGGATGGGCGCCGAAGATGGATTCACCGTTGTTAAAGGCTATGAGCGATACGCATCAAGATCTCTTCGGTTTTGAGCCTAAGGTGAAGGTTATTCACGCGGGGCTCGAGTGCGGGATCCTGGGTGCCATCTACCCGAATTGGGACATGATCAGTTTCGGCCCAACAATTCGCGGTGCTCACTCGCCTGATGAGCGCGTAGAGATCGCCGCCGTCGCTCGTTTTTGGGATCTGCTTAAAGCCGCACTGGAGCGAGTGCCTAGCGCCTGAGTCGTTATTAGTTAGCTACTCGCGTTACTTCGGCGTGCTGCCTTGGCACGTCGAAGTGAATCTAAGCTGTAGAATACTAAGCCGGTCCAGATACAGGCAAAGGTCATCAGCATGCTCAAGCTTAATGTTTCGCCGTAGACCAGAATGGCCAGTAGGAAGGTCATGGACGGCGCAATATATTGGAAAAAACTCAGCACGGTGAAAGGCATACGGTTTGCCGCGGCGGTAAACAATAATAGCGGCACAGCAGTGAGCACTCCGGCCAAAGGAAGCAACCAAGTTGCCGAAGTGGACTCGCCAAACACCATCTCACCCGAATTAAAGAGATAAGCCAGATAGACGATTGCGAAGGGCAGCATTAGCAGAGTCTCTACGAATAAACCTACGCGGGCTTCAACCGGCCGTTTTTTCTTAATGATGCCGTAGCCGCCAAAACTTAATGCTAGTACTAGCGTCACCCAAGGTAGATAACCTACCTGAAAGATCTGAATACTTACGCCAATAAACGCCAGCGCAAATGCCAGCCACTGGATCGGGCGCATTCGCTCGCCAAGTAACAGCATCGCTAAGAAGCAATTGATAATGGGGTTGATATAGTAGCCAAGACTCGTTTCTAGAATTCGACCGTCGTTGACTGCCCAGATAAAGACTAACCAATTGAGCGCAATGAAGGTGGAACTGCCAAGTAACCATTTCAAGGTGTTCCAATTACTCAGGGCTCGCCACACCTGTTGCCATTCCTTCACCGCGCAGGTAATGATGGCAAGGAAAATGACACTCCAAACTACTCGGTGCGCCAGAATCTCAAACGCACTGGTATTATCAATCCACTTAAAGTAGACCGGGAGTAGGCCCCATAATAAGTAGGCTCCGAATGCGGCAATTACACCTTGTTTGTTGGCATTGACCATTTACAATTGTTCCCAAAGTTGAGCTTGGCAGTGTAATCGTCAAGACTCGTTTCACCAACTTTAATCCAATGATTTCGAGGCAAATGTGAATAAGTCCGAGCACTATCAAGAAACGCTCCGTAGAATCCAAGCCGTCTGTGAGGGCGAAACCGACATGATCGCGCTGCTATCTACCGTATGTTGCGAACTTCACCAAAGCTTTGATTATTATCACTGGACAGGTTTTTATCGCACCGTGGCGCCACAACAGCTAAAAGTTGGCCCGTACCAGGGTGGCCATGGTTGTTTAGATATTCACTTTGATCGAGGGATTTGTGGTGCAGCGGCTAAACAGGCTTCAACGCAACTTGTTGAAGACGTACACGCTAGAGCCGATCATATTGCCTGTGCTTCATCAACAAACTCAGAGATCGTGGTGCCGGTGATCAATGCTAACGGCCAGGTGATAGCGGTATTGGATGTCGATTCCGATGACCCAGCGGCCTTCGATGAAACCGATAAGCAGTATTTAGAGGAACTTTGCCAGTGGATTGGCGAGGCACTTGGAGAACGAGAGTATCTCAATTAGGGAGTAGGCTATGAGTCTTTATCACGCGCAGTGGTTAGCGGCGGCGCCAGTTAGCAGATTGTTGATCATTCACGGTGTTGGCGAACATATTCATCGTTACGAAACGCTTGCTAACGTACTCAACGAAGCGGGTATTTCCGTGTACGGATTTGACCAACTAGGCCATGGCCGTTCGGAAGGTGCTCGCGGGCATATCAATGATTGGAGTGATTATCGTGAGCCGGTTGAGGCAGCGGTAAAAGCACTCCAGGATGACTCTGACTTACCACTCTTTGTCTGGGGGCACTCTATGGGCAGCCTAGTAGTTCTGGACTGGTGGCTATCAACGCAATTGAGGGTGGATGGCCTAGTGGTCAGTGGAACGCTGTTGGCCGCAAAGGCCAGCTGGTGGCGTATTGCAGCAGCGAAACTACTCTCATCAGTTACGCCAAAACTTACGCTTCCCTTGGGTCTTTCGGTAGACGAGATATCAACCCAGGCAGACGTTGTTCGCGACTATGTCGCTGACCCGCTAGTACATGGGAAGGTGTCGGCTCGATGGGGGAATGAAGTATTGACGGCTTTGGCTGACGTGAATACTAAACTCGCCACGATTGATGTCCCCATTTTAATCGGACACGGCGCAGAAGACGCGATTAACGAGGTGGCGTCGTCGTATCGTTTGGCGGATTTAGTAGTGGGGCACAAGCAGCTCGAAGTTTATGCGGGAGTACGTCACGAAGTGCATCATGATAGTTCGCGCGAACATTGGCTGGAACAGCTGGTTCACTGGTGCACTTTAACGCGTTAGTGCGGAGCATGTTTTAAAACAAAAAAAGGCGCAATGAGTCAACAATTGCGCCAAACAGAGAGACGTTGAATTAATTCATCAGAGTCCTACATCCTTCTGATGAACTAAGGTTAGCAGTGCCTACGATGGCATGCTGGTATACTCAGGACCGATACCAATACTCCATACGATCACACTGGCCACTTTCATAATGACTAGAAGCACCAAGCCAACGGTCATAACGGAGGAGGAGAACATGAAGGCCCGCTCTTTGGGTATCTTCATCAGAATAGGCATGCCCTCATAACAGAGGTAAACGGCCCAGGCGATCCCAGCAATTGCAAAGGTTGCGCACAGCCAGAGGTGGGGATAGGCAAAAACGAGACCAGAAAGAAATACCGGAGTCATTAGGAAAACCGCCATGGTCATTCCTCTTCCCGTTTCCGTTTCCTTCTCGGCGAAGGTTTCCGTCATCCAATTAATGAACTCACCTAACATATACACCATCCCCATATTGGCGACATAGGAAATGGCAGCTAGACTCGCAGCGCTCTCCCGGGTGAGGTACATATGATTGCCATTGAATCCCCAACCAACCTCGGTTACGCCGTAATAGGTTGCTAGAACTGGAATCAACGCCAGAATAGGAACGTGTGTCAAAAAGACGATGAGTTTATTTTCTTTTTCACTGCGAATTTGAGCCCATTCCTGGTTGGGGTGAGTCAATATGCCGACAGTATGATTAAGTAGTTTCATCGTGGACGCCTCGGTATTGATATGTCTATACCTAAAGTCTAGTTCAAAATCCAAGCGCTGCTAGTTGAAATACGATGAAATGATTGTGGTTTTTACGCAGTCTGGTTAGCGCGCCTTTATTTGCGGATAGAAGCGTTGAGTAACACGGTAGGGGTATACATAGCTGCTCTCGCCGTCGCGAATTCGACGCTGTATTTCTCGCCAGGTTTGCCGTTGATAGAGGTCAGAATGAAAGGTCTCGAACGCAGCTTTAGCATGTGGGTTACCGCTGAAAAAATAGCTGAACTCCTCGGGGAAAACATCATTTTCATTGACTGCGTACCACGGGGCTGAAGACATTTCATCGCGAGCGTTTCGTGGCGGTGGTATGTCGCGGAAGGTGCACTCGTCTAGGAAGCAAATTTCGTCATAGTCGTAGAAGATAACTCGGCCATGACGAGTAACTCCAAAATTCTTCAACAGCATGTCGCCTGGAAAGATATTCGCTCCGGCAATTTCACGGATAGCGTTGCCGTAGTCCTCCATTGCTCTTTCAATCGCGGCGGTGGGCTGATGATTGACAAAGAGATTTAATGGCTCCATACGCCGTTCGATATAGACATGCTTAATCAGTACTCGGTTATCTTTGAGTTCAACGGTCGAAGCGCATTCTTGCAATAGTTCTGCGAGGCAGTCGGGATCAAATTCCTGCTGCTCGAACCAGAAGTTATTAAACTCTTGGGTGTCAGCCATGCGGCCGGCACGATCGTGGCGGCTCACTAGTCGATACTTAGCTTTCACTTGAGCTCGAGTGACCGACTTTGGTGGACGGAAACGATCTTTGATAATTTTAAAGACGACATCGTAACTCTCCAAGGTAAACACGCTCATTACCATCCCACGTGTTCCAGCGGCCATCACCAGTTGGTCATCGGAGCGATCGCTATGGTTCACAAAATCACGGACAAACTCGGTTTTACCGTGCTTGATAAAACCCAAGCTGGTGTAGAGTTCGTAGCGATGCTTTTCCGGCATAATGGTATGTAAGAAGTTAACGTAGGCTTGTGGAATAGGAGCGTCGACCATGAAATGAGACCGAGTGAAGCTAAAGATAACACTCACGTCATCGGTCGCGGTAATGGCAGCGTCGACAAAAACACCTTCGCCTGGAATGTTTGATATCGGTAAGACGAGCGGGGTGATAGTGTCACCATGAAGAATTCTACCCACCAGATAAGCGCCTTTATTGCGGTAGAAAACGGATTTTAGTACCTGAACCTCAATGTCAGCCAAGGGAACGTGTAACTGAGGGAGTAACTGTGACTCGAGGGCCTCGGCAATATGCTGCGCATCCTGTTCAAGGTGACGCCATGAGACGCTAAATTGGTAGCGGTCTAGCAGATTAATGGCCAGTTCGAGAAAGCTGTTCTGATGACGAAAACGATTAAACACCCGTGCGCTCACGTCACGATTCTTTTCACCCTCGCCCTCTACAAATAGATACTTATTGTCGTAACGTTCGAAGCTAAACCAATTACTGTAGACCGAATTGTAAAAGGTCTGGGTAATGTTGCGGTTGTCATGATCCTCAATCATCTGCGCAAATTCATACTTAACATCCGCCCAAAGTGCTTGATTGTGAAGGGCTTCATCGGCAACTAGCTTCAGTTTTGCTGCCGCCTTTTCGATGCCGGATCGATACACGTCGGCGCGATGTTTTTGCGCCTCAGCGGCGGCCTGCCAATCGGCCCGCTCGAAGCGTTCTCGGGCGCCTAAGGTAACTCGATTGTGATCTTCAATCGCAGCTTCGAAACCGTTGAGAATAGCGGTGGCGATGCGAGTGGCGGTGAACTTCAGCATGATATTTGATTCTGTTTAAGGTGATTGTTTCCACTTTAGCTTGTTATACTCATGGCAACTAAGCAACCATAATAAGAAAAACCTATGTCTGATTCCGTTATTTTAACATCTAAGCTCCCTACCTCTACTCATACTAGCGTAGTGGAACTGACTCTCAATTCCGCAAAAACCCTCAATGCGCTGACTCAGCAGATGGTTGAAGAATTGCATCAAGCTCTAAGCCTTT
The DNA here is from genome assembly GCF_947497555.1 of uncultured Umboniibacter sp. NCBI lineage: Bacteria > Pseudomonadati > Pseudomonadota > Gammaproteobacteria > Cellvibrionales > Cellvibrionaceae > Umboniibacter > uncultured Umboniibacter sp. The sequence goes on along the minus strand of NZ_CANMGY010000003.1, from coordinate 195,510 downwards.
GCGAACGAGATGAGTCGGTGGTAGCGGTGATTATCAAAGGCGCTGGCGATCGAGCGCTTTGTGCCGGTGGAGATATTAAGCACCTACGTGAACTGAGCCTCAATGGTGATCAAGGGCGCGAATTTTTCGCCAAAGAATACGCCCTTGATTATGCTATTCATTCCTTCTCGAAACCGCTAATTGTTTGGGGTAGTGGGATTGTTATGGGCGGCGGCTTAGGCTTACTCGCAGAGGCTCCATTTCGGGTGGTAACGAATAGCACCCGAATCGCTATGCCTGAAATTACGATTGGTTTATATCCCGACGTGGGCGGCTCTTATTTTCTCTCCCGAGCACCAGGAAAGTTGGGGTTATTTATGGGTTTAACCGGCTGCTCAATTAATGGTACGGATGCAGTCGGCGTAGGCTTAGCCGATTACCGTTTAGATGACAGTCAATATGCTGAGCTCATCGAGGCAATGCGGTTGTTGAGCTGGGAGCAACCAAGGCGCCAACTCACTGAGTTACTTGCACAACTTGCCTCTGCGGCAAGTTCTCTCGCCCCCCGACTTTTGGCATACCGAGAAGATATTGATTTGCTCTGTGCGAGTAATGATATCGCGGCAATAGATCAAGCATTAAGTAGTTATGAAGGCATCGAGTTTATCGAGTCTGCCGCTAAAAAATACCGTTCGGGCTGCCCGCTGACCGCTTGTTTAGTTTGGGAACAGATGAATCGAGCAGGAGAGATGTCGCTGGCGGATGTGTTTCGGATGGAGTGGTGGATGAGCGTCCGCTGCCTTCAACAACCTGACTTCGCCGAAGGTGTTCGCGCGTTGGTCATCGATAAAGATCAGTCGCCAACTTGGCAACATGCTTCCATTGGAGAGGTGAGTCCAACACTAATCGACTCATTCTTCTCCTGTCCGGAGGCGAATCCTTTAGTACAGCTAGCAGAGTAGCTCACTAGCGTGCGGCGGCGTTGGTCAAATACTTCCCTTGGATAATAAGCGTCGTTATCGAATTTTGAGCGTCGCCATCCAAGCTACAGATTATGGTGACGCAAAAGTGCCTGACGCTTCTGTTCAAAGCGCAGCGTATCACGCTGCTCGCTTATATTATTCGCCGCCTGCTGATAGGAATTGGCTAACTCGCCGTCGCCATTAAACTCATAGCTGATGGCCATTAGATAGAGCGTCGAGTGCATGTTAGGAGCAATTTCTAAGGCGATCTTAAGATGATTGATCGCGCTGTCAAAGTTGCCTGCGATCATTTGCTCTCGGGCTCGTCTTTGGTGCGTGATGGGGTTATTTTCTCGGTATTCTAGCAGCGCCTCCGCAAGCCTGTCTGCATAGGCGATTTGATCTCTTTGGCGGTAGAAACGTTCTAGGTTACTTTGCGCAGTCTCGAAATTATGTGGCGCTAAGGCTCCCTTTAAAAATGCCTGCTCAGCCCATTCATCGTGACCCATCCTACGATACAGCGTACCCAGATTAGACCAGGTTCCGCCGGAGTTCTCGTTGAGCGATAGCGACTGGTACAGAAGTTGATGGGCTTGATCGAAATTACCTTCGGACAGGGCACTAATGGCAAGATTGTTGAGAAATTCGGCTTCGGCTTCCTGATCACTGATGAGCCTTGTTCGAACGGTTACGGCATCACGCGGGTTATTGATATCTACATTGATCGATTCGTAGGCACTGACGAGAATATTCGCATTGATGTGCCGAATATACATGACCGTGCCGCTATCCACTTCGTCCCACCCGGGCAATGTTTCCACGATTTGAAAAGAGGCCTCTAGCCCTTGAGCCCGAGCTAGTTTTACGACGAGCGCGGAAAAAGAAACGCAATTGCCGGCCTGGCGTTCAAATGCCTCAGCAGCGCTAAAGTTACCCTCAGCCTGATATTGAAATTGATAGTTGTCGTTGCGATAAAATGAATTAATGATGTCGTCTATTCGTGCTTTTCTTTCACGCTTCGTGCCGACAATAGTGGTGTCATAGATTCGGCTGACCTGGGTGGTCGTAGCAATATTGTCGCCCGAGCTACTGAGGCGAAGAGGGCTAAAGGTTTGCTGGTCATTTGCTGCCAATAACTCCTCTGCGAAGGTGGTAAGCGCGACGGAGTCATCCATAAAGCCAACATTGACTTCCCTCATGACAGCGGTAGAGGGTCCCTGTTTGATTTCCTCGCTTGAAAGCGTTGAGGGAAACCCCATGATTGAAGGGTTCTGGGCGCAACCGAGTAGTAAAAGACTTGTTGTAGAAAGCAGCGCAAGTGAGCGAAAGTACTTCATAGCGAACTCCTCTTTATCAATGCGATAATACTAGCCTAGCTAAATGCCGCTTGGCTAGGAAGCTGTTTCAATCCTGCGCGAGAGACAAAGCGATCCTCATCACTCAATTCGACTGAGATTTTTACCTCTGCAGGAAGCTTTAAGCTAGGCTTAGTCGTTGTAGACCAGTCGTCACGATCAAGTAATCGGTAACGAACTTTCGCTTGCTTATTCAACGCTGGTCTCGGTTACGGGATTCACACAGTTCTTGATTAACAAGTAGCTTGCCAACTCGGTCCATGGTTGTCTCACTTGGTTGATTGCCCTATTGTAATCTAATCCTAATAAAAATACGTAACCTAGGGGTGTTTTCATGACCAATTTCCCGACCGAGCCGTTGAACTTTAACCGTCTTACGAAGGCTACAATGTGTGAGCGAAGTAGGGACTTTCTTGGGCTATTAAAGACGCGACGAACCGTGCGAGATTTTAGTGAAGAACCGGTGCCCATGGAGGTGATTTGGAATGCTATTCGGGCCGCGGCCACCGCGCCAAATGGCGCCAATTTGCAACCTTGGCACTTTGTTGTGGTCACAGATACTGAACGCAAGACCGCGATTAAGGAAGCCGCCGAAGCGGAGGAGCGAGCATTTTACAACAGCCGAGCCCCACAGGACTGGCTGGACGTATTAGCCCCATTGGGGACGGATGAGCACAAACCGTTTCTCACCGAGGCTCCAGTGATCATTGGCGTATTTGCCGAAAGGAGTCGGGTTGATGAGCACGGCACCAAGCAAAAGGTTTACTACCCAACGGAGTCAGTGGGTCTGGCAACCGGGATGCTAATAAGTTCGCTGCATCTAAGTGGTTTGGCTACGCTTACTCATACTCCCAGTCCAATGGGGTTTATGAATGAAATTATGGAACGCCCGAGCAATGAACGCGCGTTCGTGTTGTTAGTCGTCGGTTATCCTAAAGAGGGAGCCAACGTTCCCACTATAGCTAAGCGAGAATTTGAAGAGATATGTACCCATCTAGGATAGAAACCGCTAACGACAAGGATAACTCTGTAATCGCTCATGGCTTCGGCAGAATTCGTCGCAGCGCCCAAATGGGACTGTTAATGGTCGTTGTGCTATTGACCGGTTGTACCCAAGCTTTTCTCTATGATTTCATCCCTCGCTATGTAGTGTGGGAAATGGATGAATTTGTTACCTTAAATGGGGATCAGGAAGATGAGCTCATGGCGCTTATCACTGAAGCCTTGGAGGTAAACCGCAACGAGCATATGCCGCTTTATTTCAACTTCCTATCGGATGTCGAAACCCAAATTATGTTGGGAGAAGTGAGTGACGCGGATGTTAAGGAGTGGTACACACGGATCATAAACCATCGAGCCGAAACGCTTGCATGGCTAGCGCCGATGGGCGCCGAATTTTTAGTTAAGCTATCAGATGAACAACACGAAGAGCTACTCGCTAATCTTCAACGCGGCTTAGATGAAGATGATGAGCAACTCGCCGAGGATAATATTAGTGAGCGCAAAGAGCGCTGGGCTGAAGGCCGAATTAAGTTTGTCGAGGAAATGGTCGGTGATCTGACTGAAAGTCAGAAAGCTTCGCTGATGAATTCCGTCACCGATCAGCAGGATACTACGGTGGAATGGATGGCGTGGCGTCATCGGTGGCTGGATGAATTTTCAGCGGCTCTTCGCGCTCGAGATGAAGCGCGACTGATCGCGGTGATGTCCTATCCCGAAACGCTGTACTCGCCGGAATACAAAGCTATCAAGGTAGATAACCGACAGCGTAGTTTCGGTCACATAGCGACCTTCATGAATGGTTTAAGCGAACCGCAACGCGCTCAATTGGTGACGCAGCTAGAGGAATGGCGACAACTCTTCGCGGCGATTGCTGCCGGCGGATAGTCAAGGAATGTTGTGGTAATCACATAGGTCACGGTGAAACTCCTGATTTGGCATTGGCGCTGGGATGAACGATAATGCCTGCACAGTTTTAGGCGATAACCCACAATGAGTTTAATCAAAGCACCACTTCTCTCTTCATACCCCAAATATTGGGCGGAATGCTACGGCACAGCTCCATTTTTGCCGATGTCTCGTGAGGAGATGGATCAATTGGGGTGGGATAGCTGCGATATTATTATCGTCTGCGGTGACGCCTACGTTGATCACCCAAGCTTCGGCATGGCGGTCATTGGTCGTTTGCTTGAATCACAGGGCTACCGAGTTGGGTTGATTTGCCAGCCAGATTGGACCAATGCCAAGGACTTCATGCGACTGGGCAAGCCCAACCTGTTCTTTGCCGTGTCGTCAGGCAACATGGACTCAATGATTAACCGTTACACGGCGGATAAGCGGATCCGTCACGACGATGCCTATACGCCAAACGGCGAGGGCGGCAAACGTCCAGATCGGGCGGTTATTGTTTACACCCAACGTTGCAAAGAAGCCTTTAACGAGATCCCGGTGGTTATTGGCGGTATCGAGGCGAGCTTACGTCGTATTGCTCAATATGATTACTGGAGCGATGAAATTCGCCGTTCTGTGCTCATTGACTCAACTGCTGATATTCTCCTCTACGGCAATGCAGAAAGAGCCATTATCGAGGTCGCTCTCGCGTTCTCTCGCGGAAAAACTGTGGCAGATATGCGCAATATTCGCGGCACCACGGTTGTGCTTTCCGATATTCCTGAGGGCTGGACGGAAGTTGATTCTACCCGTGTAGACTGGCCGGGACATATCGATCAGCTGTTAAACCCCTATGCAATGAGCGAAGAAGCCGCCAACTGCGACAAGGCTTCAGGTAAACCCGGCAATCTTGCAGTTGACGCCACAGCAGTTGACGTCGATGAGGTTAAAGCCGAGCCCATTCGTATTATTCCCCAGCCTTTGAAGTCCAAAGCGGACTTCGATAAAGCCAAGTCCTACATTCGTCTGCCTAGTTTTGAAAAAGTGGGTGCCGATGCAGTGTTGTATGCTCACGCTTCACGCGTGTTGCACCAGGAATCTAATCCTCACAATGCCGTACCGTTAGTGCAGAAACACGGCAATCGTGAAATCTGGGTAAACCCACCGCCAATTCCGTTGTTAACGGAAGAAATGGATCAAGTTTTTGCCTTTGAATATCAGCGTGTGCCTCACCCAAGCTATGGTGAAGCTAATATTCCCGCCTATGAAATGATTCGTTTTTCGGTCAACATTATGCGCGGCTGTTTTGGGGGTTGTACTTTCTGCTCCATCACGGAACACGAAGGGAGAATCATTCAGTCTCGCTCTGAAGAATCAGTGATTAAAGAGATCGAAGATATTCGCGATAAGGTGCCTGGCTTCACTGGCACGATTTCAGATTTGGGCGGGCCGACCGCGAATATGTACCACCTGAAATGTAAGAGTGATGATATCCAGGCAAACTGTCGTCGCTTAAGCTGTGTGTACCCAACAATTTGTAAGAACTTGAACACGGATCATACACCGACTACTCAGCTCTACCGTCGAGCACGATCGCTCCCTGGCATCAAGCGTATCGCGATTGCTTCAGGGCTTCGCTATGACCTTGCCGTTCGAGACCCAGAATATGTTCGTGAGCTCGTGACTCATCATGTGGGTGGCTATCTAAAAATTGCTCCAGAGCATACCGAAAAAAACACGCTCTCGAAGATGATGAAGCCAGAGATGGGTTCCTACTATGAGTTCAAACGTTTATTCGACAAGTACTCAAAGGAAGCAGGTAAGAAACAGTATCTTATTCCGTATTTCATTGCCGCTCATCCGGGCTGTGATGACGAAGACATGATTAATCTTGCTCTGTGGCTAAAGAAGAATAAATTCCGAGTGGATCAAGTACAGACTTTCTACCCATCGCCGATGTCATTGGCAACGGCAATGTATCACGCTCGCCGCAATCCCCTGAAGCGTGTTAAGTATAAGTCTGAGCAGGTTCATACAGCGCGCACGCTAGATCAACGTCGCCGTCAAAAGGCAATTCTTCGCTACCATGATGAAAATGGTTGGGACAATCTGCGTGAAGCTTTCACCAGCATGGGGCGAAAAGATCTGATCGGCTCCGGTGAGAATGCCTTGGTTCCCGAGGCATCAAAACGGCCTCAGCGACCTTCCGCTAGGCCGAAACCTAATGGAGTTCGCCGAACCCTAGAAAATAAAAAACAACCGGCGAAGCGATTCGCCAAGAAACGCAGCCCTAGATAGGCTGCGTTTCACCTTTTAGCTTGCCCAACAATAAGAGAGACCAATATGCGATTACTTCGATACTTAGTTTGCTCAGTCATGGCGTCGTCCGCGGCGCTTACGACGGCTGAACCACTGACCATCGAGCGAATTTTTGCTTCGCCTAGCATTTACGGAACAACCGTAAGAAATGTGCAGATGTCGCCAGATGGGAAGCGTGTGACTTTCCTTGCGGGCAAGACGAGCGATGCACAACAGCTTGATTTGTGGGAGTTTGACCTGGACTCAGGTGAGCAACGCTTATTGTTTGACTCTGATCGTTTGAATGCGAGCGAGGAGATTCTCTCTAACGAAGAGAAGGCGCGTCGTGAGCGTTTGCGTCTGCGCGGTAATGGTATCGTTAGTTACTCCTGGGCCGGAAGCGCTGAGCGACTGCTGTTCCCATTAGGTGGGGACGCTTATCTTTATAATCTCGCGGAAGATGAAGCAACGCGCCTATTAGACACCCCTGAATTCGAAACTGACATCAAGGTGTCACCTAAGGGAAATTACATCTCTTACATCCGCGACCAGAACCTCTTTATCAAGCATATTACTACTGGTGAGGAAACACAGATCACTCAGGATGGTGGTGGTGCCATTCGTAATGGTATGGCCGAATTCGTTGCCCAAGAAGAAATGGCTAGAATGACCGGCTACTGGTGGTCGCCGGATGAAAGTCAGATTGCCTTTACGCGAACCGATGATACTCAGGTGGCTACGGCGCTTCGGAATGAAATTTATGCAGACCGTGTTGACACGATTGAACAGAAGTATCCGTGGGCAGGTACTGCTAATGTGGAAATTGAATTAGCCGTATTTACCTTGATGGGCGCGCAGACTAAATGGATTGATTTGGGGGAAGAGAAGGATATCTATTTGGCGCGAGTTAATTGGCAGAAGCCAGGGCTGCTCACGTATCAGTGGCAAAACCGAGCGCAAACGCGCGTCGAACTGCGTCAGTACGATGTCGCAGCCGATGACGAGCACGTCCTAGTGGTTGAAGAACATCCTGCCTGGGTGAATTTGGACGCTGATATTCGTTTCATTAATGGCGGTGAACAGTTCATTTGGGCATCCGAGCGTGATGGTTTCAAACACCTATACCTCTATCGTGGTAACGGCGAACTGATTCGTCAGATCACCTCGGGAGAATGGGTTGTAGACGGCTTAGAAGCCGTTGATTTAGAGCGCGACTTAGTTTATTTCACTGGGCGCAAAGACACGGTATTAGAACGCCATCTGTACCAAGCGGGCTTGCTGGAAGAAGCGCCGATCGAGCGCATTTCGCAGCGCTCGGGTATGCATAATATTACCTTTAGCGGAGACGGCTCCCGTTATCTAGATACCTTTAGCTCGATTGATACGCTAGCGCAGGTCAGTCTCCACAGTCAGAGCGGGGAGCGACTGCTATGGATCAACGAGAATCCAGTTGATGATAACCATCCGATGGCGCCTTACTGGGATGAGTTAGTCACGCCAACTTTCGGCACGACACTCGCCGAGGACGGTGAGACGGTACTCCATTACCGCCTCTTTGAACCCGTGAATTTGGATACCTCAAAGCAGTACCCAGCACTCGTCTTTCTGTATGGCGGGCCAGGGTCTCAGCAAGTGACAAATAGCTTTAGTTCGCTGTTTTTAAACTATATGGCGCAGCAGGGGTTTGCAGTCATTACTATCGATAACCGTGGTTCGGCCGCGCGTGGCATGGATTTTGAAACGGCTATTCATCTCCGTACTGGCGATGTTGAGGTACGCGATCAAATCAAAGCGGTCGAAGTGCTGCGCTCAACCGGCTGGGTCGATCCTGAGCGAGTTGGTGTATTCGGTTACAGTTATGGTGGCTATATGACGCTGATGGCAATGTTCACCGCAAGTGACTACTTCGCTGCCGGGGCCGCTGGTGGTTCGGTGAGTGACTGGCGACTCTATGACACCCATTACACTGAGCGTTATATGGGGCATCCAGATACCAACGCCGAAGGCTATGATGCCTCATCGGTCCTTCCCTATGCGGAAAACCTAGTCGGCGATTTATTTATTTACCATGGCATGGCCGATGACAACGTGTTGTTTACCAATAGTACCCAGGTTTACCGTAAGTTACAGGAAGCGATGATTCCTTTCTGGAGTATGGATTATCCAGGCGAAAAGCACGGTATGCGTGACGCTCGAACCCGTACCCATCAGTATCGTATGATTGAACGATTCTTTAAGCAATCACTCGATAATTAGGCACGGATCAAAACGATCTCAATGGTGCGATTTTCCCAGCACCATTGAGATATCAGTGAGTTGGATGGTTCAACTTACTAATTTTCACCGTTAGCCGTTAGCCGTTAGCCGTTAGCCGTTAGCCGTTCACCCTTAGCCGTGAGCTAGGCAATAACCCCTCAAAAGTCGATATTTTATCTACGCTTCCCCACTTACAATCAAATCGATAAGATCTCCATCTGTGCCATTGCCATTAAATGGGTTACGTAGGCCATGCTTTCGAGTAGACTAATAGCCCAAGCAACCGCTATAAATATGAGGATTCATAGAGATGAGTGCTAAGTGGGCTGAACGTTTTTTTCAGATGGCTGATCTCGTGGCGTCTTGGAGTAAGGACCCGAGTACCCAGGTTGGTGCTGTCATTACGAAAGGCAACCGTGTGATTAGCTTGGGTTTCAATGGTTATCCCTCAGGAGTGAGTGATTCCGCAGGTCAAGATAGTCGCGATGTTAAACTACTAAAGACTATCCACGCTGAAGAGAATGCCATTTTGCATGCTAAACGTGATTTGGCTGGATGTGAGATTTTTGTTACCCATTTCCCCTGCCCAACCTGTGCCGCAAAGATTATTCAGACCGGTATCGCCAACGTCTATTGTAGAACTCAGTCAGATGAATTCCTCTCGCGTTGGGGGGAGAAAATTGCTTTAAGCGAAACCATGTTCGCGGAAGCAGGTGTCATTGTAAACTGGTGCTAAGCAAGGAGCTTTCATTGCGATTTTTATTACGTAGTATTTTTCTGATCACTCTGGGTTATTCCAGCCTTTCTCAGGCTGCAAGCTTAGGAGAGTGGTCATCTTGCTTTCGTGACGGTTACCCCAAACAGCTCGAATGTGCAGAATTAACGTTTGAAGATGGCGCAGTCTTAGCTGTTACCCGTAAAGCGGCAGTTAAGTTGGGCGGTACTAAACCCCCTATTTTTGTTCTGGCTGGTGGACCAGGCCAAGCTTCATCAGAGCTAGTGGTGCTAATCGATGCCGCCTTTGGGCCCAGTAATCAGTATCATGATCTGTACTTTGTCGATCGCCGCGCGACCGGCAGGAGTAATCCTTGGCAGTGCGCGCTTGACGAGACGGTGATTAGCGACGAGCAGATTTCCGCCGCCGTACAGGATTGTTTTGATAAATCAATTTGGCCGTTAGAGCAGCTAAATTCCAACACGAGTATCGATGATCTAGAAGCCTTACGCGTCATCATCGGAGCCGATACAGTTAATCTCTGGGGTGGAAGTTGGGGAACTCGATTCGCATTACTCTACGCGCAGCGTTACCCCGAGTCGGTAAATCGGATGGTATTAGATGGCGTGGCCCCCGTAAGTCTTCCCGTCTTAATTACGGCTGAAGCCGCGCAGGGTGCATGGGATGAATTGGTTTTACTTTGTCATAGTAATAACGAGTGTCTGCAGCGTTTTCCTCATCCTACGGAGCAATTAAATAATCTCTTAGCCTTCGTTGGCGAGGGGGTTTCGATTTCTGTGTTTGATGCAGCGGAAGGTCAGCAGGTTGAACAAACCTTAACAAGAAGCCAATTGGCACAAATTATTCGTGGTTTGCTGTATATGCCAGAAGTGTCAGGGCAACTATTTTATGTTTTGGAGCAAGCAGAAAAAGATAACTGGCAGCCCCTAGTAGCTTTGGCTTCCGGGCAAAACGCCGCGGCCGAATCTATGTATCTTGGACTAACTCTCTCAGTGCTCTGCGCGGAGGAATTCCCCCGAGTGAGTGCGGCGGATTTTAGCGCCGAAGCGGTTAAGGGTTTTGTAGGTCAATCATGGTTAGAATTCTGGCAGCTGGCTTGTGCGCAGTGGCCCACTGAGGTGCTCAACTACGATGAACCAACGGTACTGGAACATCCCACGCTACTTATCTCGGGAGCGCTTGACCCAGTGACTCCACCAAGCTATGCGGAAGTTAGCGCTCAGCGGTTGGCGAATTCATTAGAAATTGTCCTGCCCTATGGGGGGCACATGAATTCGATGCGCGCCTGTATGCCGACACAAATCGGCCGTTTTTTTGAAGCGAAAGATGACGAGATGGATGTCGAGTGTATTAGTAGTTTGCCACCTCCTTTATTTATGACCGAGGCCTTTGGCTCTCAATTAGGTGGAGGCCTAGCTAATGATTAACTATGAGGACGTCACTAAGTCATTTGCGAAAACACCGGTTCTCAAGGGCACTAGCTTTAGCGTGGCCGAGGGCGAATCGGTAGCGCTGTTGGGTGCAAATGGAGCGGGTAAAACCACGGCTTTGAGAATTCTCTGTGGTTTGATTGATCGAGACGGGGGCAATGTCCGTATCGACGGTTTTGATCCGGCTGTTAACCCAATTGAGGCGAGACGCCTCATCGGTGTGGTAGGAGATAGAGAAGGCCTCTATGAGCGCCTAACCGTCCGTGAGTATTTAAATTACTTTGGTGGCTTACATTGTCTCAGTCGCAAGGAGTGTGCGGCCGCGATTGACAGGGTGGTTACGCTTTTGAGGCTCGAAGCTTTGTTGGAGCGAAGAACCGCGGGCTTTTCCCAGGGTGAGCGCATGAAGGTGTCACTCGCTCGTGCACTCTTGCATGCCCCTAAATTATTGGTGTTGGATGAGCCCACGCGCGGACTCGATGTGCCAAGTGTAAGGTTATTGCGAGATGTCTTAAATCGTTATCGAGAAGACGGCGGCGCGCTGCTATTTTCTAGCCATGTTATGCAGGAGGTTGATGCTTTAGCGGATCGAATATTAGTGATGGCTGAGGGCCAAATTGTCGCGAACGGCACGTCGACTCAGCTCATTGCGCAGGCGAATGTAACAGGTCTCGAAGATGCCTTTGTTCGGTTAGCAAGAATGGAGGAATTGGTATGATCCAGTGGTTGTCTGCAATTAAGAAAGAATGGCTCGAAGCGATTAGAGATAAGCGTTCTATCGCCATGGCGCTGATTATCCCGCTGATGATGCCGGCGATGATGGGTGGTGTGATCGCCTTTTTAATCGAAAAGGAGTCTAGCTCTACCTTCGAAGTGGCCATTGTGAATAGCCAGTTGGCTCCCGATACGATCCCCCACTTAGCTGACGCTAGACTGAATGTTACGGCATTGGAGGCGGGTGTCTATGATCCCGAAGCGCTACTAGAGGACTACGATGCTGTATTGGTGTTGGGTGAAGGTTTTGTTGAAGACTTAGTCCAGTTTGCGCCGGCCAATTCAGAACTCTGGTACAACTCCAGTCAGTCAACGTCAAACGGTGCCGCTCGACAACTCAGAGCAAAGATTAGCGGTCTAAGTCGACAGCTTACGCAGCAACGAATGACCGGCTTTGGAGTACCGAGTGCGGCAATGCGACCAATCGCCGTGGTAAGTCGAGACACCGCGAAGCCAGGTAGTAGGGCGGCTATTGTGCTCGGCAGCATGCCGGGAATGATTATCTTTGCGGCCTTTGCCTGTGCTTTAGCCACGGCCATTGATACCACCTCAGGTGAACGCGAACGACTTTCACTTGAGCCACTGCTTGTGCAACCGGCCTCCACCTGGCTGTTGATGTGTTCCAAGTGGAGTGTGGTGGCCGCATTTGGTTGGATAGGGGCGGCGCTCACGGCAGTATTATTGAGTTTGGTGATGTCTTTGCTGCCATTGCAAGAGCTGGGTATTAGTTGGCAGGTTTCCTATTCGGCTTTAGCAATGGTCTGCTTCCAATTACTCCCGGTTGCGATGTTCGCTGGTGCGCTTATGTTATTGGTTGCACTGAAAGCTAAGAGCTTCAAAGAGGCACAAACATTGCTTGGGATTTTGCAGATAGCACCACTTGTTGGCTTGATGGCGATTGATTTGAGTGACAAGGTCATTGAGCAAGAACTATTACTCATCCCCTTTGTCTCGCAGCAGCAAATTATCAAAGCGTCATTTAGCGCCGACGCGAGCTTTGATTTGTGGGCGTGGGGTGGCGTAGCCATTACCATTGCACTGTCATTGGCTGTCTTATCATTAGCTTCAAGATCGCTGAATAAACCTCATCGTTTGTTGAGTTAGCTTAGTAGGGCAATCTATTAGCAGTTAGCAGATGGTATTTAGCTGGAGAGGTTCTTTCGGCACTCGCGGAAGGGCCTGCTCTGAGTCATGTCTTATCGTTATCGAGGTTCGTGATGGCAGGCAAAAGTAGCGAAAGACTTAGTACTCAATTGCTACGATGACGACCACTTTTTCTCCGTCAACTGTATTAAAGCTTACCTCGTCATCTAAACACTTTCCGAGAAGCGCCTTAGCGAGCGGCCCATCCATACTGATAAAGCTCGGTTCGCGATCGAATTCGTCGGGGCCCACTATGCGATATCTCTGCTCGACACCCTCGTCATTCTCAACGGTTACCCAAGCACCAAAAAAAACCTTATTGGAGTCCGTAGGTTTTCTATCCACTATCGTCACAGCGTCTAAGCGCTTAGTGAGATATCTGACGCGACTATCTATCTCTCGCAGTCGCTTTTTACCGTAAATATAGTCACCATTTTCCGATCGATCCCCATTCTTGGCGGCGGCCGATACCACGGCTGTGACTTGAGGGCGCTCTACTTTCCAAAGCTGACGTAACTCCTGAGTCATCAGCTCTGCGCCCTCAATGGTAATGTAATTTGACTTCTTTTCGCCCGGTGGTCGCCATCTACCCATGGTGCAGAGTTACCTCATTCTTGGCGCTACCCATTTTGGGTAGATCGCTAGAATCTATATCAAAGCCCAAACGCTGTGAGTAGAACCAATGTTCAGCCTTTAACACCTGATCTATGGTGTCGGCTTGGCGAAAACCATGGCCCTCGTTACTAAAGTAGAGCGCGGCGTGGGGAACGGAGCGCTTATCCAATGCTGCGGCTAGCAACTCAGTTTGTTCCGGCTTCACGACCTCGTCATCCAAACCCTGAAAGAAGATAATCGGACAGTTAATTTCGTCGGCATGAAACAGTGGTGATCGCTGTTGGTAAACCGCTTCACTCTCGGGAAGTTGACCGATGAGAGTACGATTATAACCCGCTTCAAATTTGTGAGTTTCCGCTTCTAGGGCGAACAGATCACCAATGCCATAATGACAGGCAGCAGCCTTAAAGGGTGATGTTCGCCGAAGCGCTTGAAGTAGTGTGTAGGCACCGGCGCTACTTCCTTTTATCGCGACTTGATTAGGATGGACTCGACCACTTTTGATGAGAAAGTTTGCCGCGGCAATCACATCGTCTGCGTCACGACGCCCCCAAAAGCCGTTGAGCGACTCTCGGTAGTGGCGCCCATAGCCTATCGATCCGCGATAATTTACATCCATCACCGCGTAGCCACGACTCGTCCAAAACTGAATTTTATAATTAATGGTCTCGGAATTGGCCGCCGTCGGCCCTCCATGCGCCATGACAATCAGCGGTGGTAAACTGCGCTCAATTCCTCTGTAGTGTGGATTCTTCGGCGGATAGAAATATCCATAAGCCTGGGAGTCATCCGTGGTTGGAAAACAAAGATGTTCCGGTTTGGATATCCATTCGATTTCAGTCGGCTCAAATGCGCTCATACGGAGTTTAATTAAGCCTTTACTTGGGCTCCAAGTACAGAGCGTTGGCAAGGTACACCAGTTTGAAGCGATAAATGCCACACCGTCTTCGAAGGCGTGCAGTGCTTCAAGTTGAGAAAAGGGGAGTTCAATCATTTCCGGCTTTTTGCCTGCAAGCGAAGCGTGCCAAAGCTGGGTAACGCCCTCCCGAGCGGATAGTGAGTAAACCTTATTGGCGTTGAAGCAATAGCTACTCCAGCCATAGAGCCAGAGTGGCCTGCCAATATCTCGATCGAGTTCAACCGCGACATCTTCATCGCCAGTCGTTAAGGAGTGTCGGTAAAGTTTCGACCAACCGCTGCGATCGTTACAGTACCAGAGGCTGTTATCGTAAAAGCGAGGCTGAAATACCCCGTCGCGGGGGCATTCCTCTAGTCGGGTAGGTTTACTTAGGCTGCCGTTACGGAAATCGGCAAGGGAAATAGTTGAGGCGTCCCAGTTCATCGTATCCTTCGACCAGCTCATCCAGGCGATGCGCTCTCCGTTCTCAGAAACAGTGGGAGCCGCACAGAAGTTGTCGGTGCGATAAAGCTCCCGATGCTCACCAGTGAGCAAGTGGATGAACTCGATCGTGGCCTCTGGTTGACCTGCTTCCGAGGGATGCTCACCAATAAACACTACGCAATCCAGCGCCGAACAATAATGAAAATCGGCATAATAGGCTTCAGACTTTGGAGAGATATTGATGACCCGGTGGTCGTTGCTAAGGTATATCTTCTGATCGCCTTTATTCACAAAAATCAATCCGTGCGGTGTTGGTGTCCAACACTGCCCACCGTAGATATTGGCCTTAGTGCCAATCCCGTAGGGTGTCTTAAGCACGCTGACACACTCCCCCTCAACCATGGCACAGACCGTCGTTCGACGCTCGTCAGCTACCGATTCCTGCCAATAGAGGACATCGTCACAAACTTGAGGATAATTAACCGAGCGATTAGCAGCGGTTAAGGTTGCTGCAGAGATCTTGGAAGGCCAGCTGCCAAAGCTGAGAGAGTGCATAATTAGAGCTCGGTTAACGCCTGTTGATAGCGCGTGTTGATGATATCAAGCGCATGCTGCTTGCGTCGCTCGATGACTGTTTGGAATTTTGCCACGATGGAAATAACTTGTGAATCCTCATCGTTCAGGCAGTGATTGTAGGCTCGAGATAATAGCAGTTGTGATTTATTAATAACCTCTACCGCATCATCTTCCCCGGTAAGTTGTAATCGCGTACTCAGTTGCTGTAAGCGGACTAGGTTTTCACCTAAAACGTCTAAGTGTGTGGTGAGTTGAGCACGGAGATGACGAGCAAGGCAAAGCTGAGCAACGGAAGCAGAAGTGCCAATTAGAATTGCCGCTTGATCTAGTAAGTCACACCGAAGTCTGGCCGAACTGCGATGGCTCACTGCAGAAGTTTGTATTAGCATCATCCCTGCTAGGGCCGCGGCTCCGCCACAAAAAACAAGCATCCATATATGAATGACAGCTAGCGTCATTGCATTGTCTCACCATTAATTGATATTGCAATTAGTGTAGACTCTAAATCAGACTTTATGTAATCGGCGTAACGCGCTCCCAGTAATGACTAAACCCGTTGCGATAAAAGCGAGAACCGGCACGCTAACGAAGGTAATGACTTCTTGAAACGCGAGCGGCATGAATAACACTGCCGTCAGTAAGCCAAGGCCAAATACCCAGTCGGCATAGCGAGGGTAATTGGATGCTTGATGGCACTCTGGACATTCTAACGGTGCCCCGCTTTTCATTGCGGCTCGATTTTTTTCGCTGCTGCGAAAGTCGGTTAAGAAATTTATACCGCAATGGGGACAGCGAGCGTTGCGTGGTTTTAGAAAGAACATAAATTTGTCTCAGTTTTAGATTACATGCTTTGGCAACTAGTATAACTGGTTTAAACTACACTCATAAGATTAAAGGCAAAGCTGGAGCAATAATGGAATTAAGGCGACGTTTATACGTCATCATTTTCGGTACCGATACCTCGGCAGGCAAACTGTTCGATTTGACGTTATTGAGCCTTATTATTGCGAGCTTCGTGGTCGCGGTCTTAGATTCGGTTGAGCAGTATCATGTAGAGTTCCATGATGTGTTTCTGTTGGCAGAAATCATATTTTCTCTAATCTTCGCCATTGAGTACGCTACACGAATTTGGGTTTCGCCAAATCGCTGGGGTTACGTCAAGTCACTCTATGGAATTATTGACCTTCTAAGCCTTTTACCAATCCTCTTTCTATGGGTTGATCCGTCCGCGGCTCATCTTGTCGTGGTGCGAGTACTTAGAGTGTTGAGGCTATTTCGAATACTGCGATTAACAGAGTTTCTTGTTGAGGAACAGCTGTTGATTCGTGCCATTCAGCAGTCGAGTAAGATGATTTTCATTTTCTTCTTAATTGTTGCTATTCTGGCTACGGTATTTGGTTCAACGATGTACGTAATTGAGGGGCCAGAACACGGTTTTAATTCAATTCCTGAGGGAATCTATTGGGCTGTTGTCACGATTACCACGGTCGGCTACGGCGACATCACTCCTCAGACGGCAATCGGCAAGTCGGTCTCAACGCTGGTGATGCTGACCGGTTATTCCATCATTGCAGTCCCTACCGGGGTGTTTACTGCCAGCTTGGCCAGTGAGCTAAAGTCAAATCATCGCAGTGCGTTTAGCTGCCCCCATTGTGGTCGATTCGGTCATGAAAAAGATGCGAATTATTGCAGACACTGCGGTGCGTCGATGTCGGCGAAGCGACAGACCGCTAAGCGATTGGCAACTAAGCGAGGCGAGGATGACTAAACTTCAGCACTATGTAATTATTTTTGGGCTGACAGTCGTTTCGCTATTCGCTAACACTTCGGTTAGCTCGCAGCCGGATCTACCTGAATATCGCGTCGCAGCTCCCGAATACTTCCCACCGTATTTAGACTTAAGAGATAGCGCGAATCCCCGTGGAGTCGTCGTTGATTTATGGCGTGAGTGGGCTCAGCGACAGGGCGTTGAACTGAATTTTATCGCCATGGAGATAGATACTGGAACCAGAGCGGTAGCATTTGGTGATGTCGATATCTACCTTAGTGTTTTAGGTGAATATCTGCCTTCTGCGGTGTTAAAGAAAGTGAAACCGTATTATGGAATTTCAGTCGGGCTATATCACACAGTGGGAATTAACCCTGAGGCCACAGGAATACGACTTGTTACCACCCCCATGCTGCAATATTCGCCTGAATTTACACGTTTTGCGAATCGTGTGGATAACCAACTTATTATTGTTGGTAACGATCAAGAGGCGATGCAAGCACTGGTGACGGGCGAAGCTGACGTTGCGATGGTCGGCTCTTCCATTGCGGCTGAGCGCTTTTTGGCAGCGCAGTTGGATCACGGTATTGTCTCGGATCAAAACTTTCGCGCCTTCAGCCTACTTTACCCTGTGGTGCGTAGTAACAGAACGGACCTGCGGCTATTGATTGACCGAGGCTTCGATCTCATCCCTAGGGAGCGATTAGCAGAGATAGAAGTCGCTCAAATTGATAGTTCAAGTGCTCGCTACTTTCATACCGTCAACAGTGGTATTGGGCTGAATGAGAGAGAAACCAACTTTGTTGAGTCGAGTGGTCCAATTCGCGTTGTTTTTCCAGAGGACCCCTACGCACCGTTCTACTTCGATAACCGAGATGCTTTGTCTGGGATTGATCTTGATTTGCTCAGGCTGCTGAGCGAACGGACAGGATTAGTCTTTGAAATTCAGCGCGTTGAAAGTTGGGCTGATGGTTTAGAAAGTTTAGAGAAAAAGGATGCTGACATTCTAACGAGTGTAGTGCGGACGGATGACCGCAGTGAATACTTATCCTTCACGGATTCTTACTACACCACCAACGATGTCATTGTGACGCGAAGAGACGTCAATGTTCGAAATCTCGGGGATCTTAGATATAAATTAGTAGCCTTACAGCGTGGTTGGCGTGTTTCCGAAGAAGTGCAGAAAGCCGTTCCCCAAGCTCGAATCCTGTTTACTAATAACGTTCAGGATGCCCTGAGTCTCGTTGCCAATGGGACGGCCTTCGCCTTTGTAGGTAACTCGCTGAATGCTAGTTATGAAATTGACCGGGGTAATCATAGCAACCTGAAAGTCGCAACACCGATTGATCTGGGAGAGCCTCCTGTCCATTTAGCAGTTCGAAATGATCAACCGGAGCTCGTCAGTATCCTAAATAAAGGGTTGGCGACAGTCACTGAAGAAGAGCTTACAACGGCTAGAAATCGGTGGTTTAGGGTTCAATACGACTACGGCCTTGATCGCGTTCGTTTCTATCGTTATCTAGGTGTATTTGGGCTGGTTATTGCTGGCTTCTTTATTGGTATTTTTCTCTGGAACCAACGTTTACGGCACGAAGTAAAGGCTCGTCAGAAAGCGGAGAGTGAATTGATCGCAGCGCGGGAAATTGCTGAGAGTGCAGCGGATGCGAAATCCTCATTTTTAGCAACCATGAGTCACGAAATTCGTACTCCGTTGAATGGCGTGCTGGGTATGTTGGAGGTCTTGGCGCAGTCCAGGCTAGACGAAGACCAGCAGGATCAACTCCACACCGTTCGTTCTTCTGGCGAGAGTCTCCTGGAGATTATTAACGATGTACTCGATTTCTCTAAGATCGATGCGGGTAAGCTAAATATCGAACGGATTCCTGTTGATGTAGTGGCCTTGATCACCCACGCTCACCAGGCGCTAGGGCCGGTAGCTTCTAAACAAGGTTTGCAGTTTAATCTTGTCTTTCATGAGAGGCCTTCCACTGGCTTTATGTTGGATCAGACACGTGTTCGTCAGGTGCTTATGAACTTGCTTGGCAATGCGCTGAAATTCACTGAACAGGGGAAAGTGGATATTGTCTTCTCGATGAGCACCGATATTGAGTGTTGGCTGAATATTAAAGTTATCGATACGGGTATCGGTATTGATCCTGATCAGCTTGAAACAATTTTCGCGCCATTTCAGCAGGCTGAGTCGAGTACATCGAGACGATTCGGAGGCACAGGCCTAGGATTATCGATCTGTAAGCGTCTAGTCGATCTAATGGGCGGCGAGCTAACCATTCGGCCCAACAATCCACGCGGTACGGTAGCAACATTCCGTTTCCCCGCTCAACCCTGCGCACTCCCGGCCATCGAATCGGTTCCATTAGTCGAGTCGGTGAGGCCTCTGGTGAGTGCCAAGTTACTATTAGTGGAAGATCACCCTACGAATCAGAAGGTGACCTTGGCTCAACTCGCTCGAATCGGTCTCGTCGCAGATGTTGCAGATAATGGCGTTGAGGCCTTAGCAGCGATGTCTTCGCAGCAATACGATTTGATTCTGTCCGACTGCCATATGCCAGAAATGGATGGTTATGAACTCGTGCAAAGAATTAGGGCCGATGAGCTGGAAAGAGGTTTGCCCGCGCGCCCCATTATCGCGACGACGGCGAATGCCCTCGATGGTGAGCGAGAACGCTGTTTAGAGCTCGGTTTTAGCGGTTACTTACCTAAACCATTTTCGCTACGGATGCTTCGCGATGAGTTGGCGAAATATCTATCGAATACCGACGAGAGTAGCCAAACTGACGTTATCGACCAGCGCAATGACCATGAGAGGTTGGAGTCGAGAAGTGAGCAACAGTCCCAACTTCAACCTCAACAAATAGCGCCAATAGAGAGGGCGTCAGTCGAAACTGCCGCACCGCACGAAAATGTCGCCGCCACGTTGAATTCGCGTGCCGATACGGCTCAGGAAAAGATAGCGCCCGTCGCAGATTTTGGTGAGCTGAAGACATTGGTGGATGATCCGGCCTTACTCGAAAATTTATTGATGGAATTTCTTCGCTCAACACATGCCGACTTAGTGGTAATGAAACACGCGGAGTTGATGGGGGATGCCAATCAGCTGCAGGGTTCAGCACACCGTATAAAAGGCACGGCACCAATGGTGGGCGCGAAGCGACTGGCTCAGTTGGTCACTGCGGTAGATCGAGATGCGAAAGCAGGGCGAACTGAAAAGTGGACGGAGACCAAAGCGGCAATTGAACAATCGTGGCAGGGTTTTCTTGATAAGGTAGCCGAGGAATTTTCGCTAGATCTTTCCGAGATTGACCGATTCAAAGATATTTAGGCGTAGGCAGCGGTTGTCTCGAGGGCTATCCCATCAATACCTGAGTCAAATCTCTGCGAGTAATTGCTTACTAATTAGGTGGTCTTTCGGATATTAAATTAGTGTCTAGAAGATGATAATAAGCTCAATGGGGTAATAACACAGTGGTTTGTTATTGCCGAACTAGATTCATGGAGTGAGTGATGTTGATCCTAACCCGAAAAATTGGTGAAAGACTGGTAATTGGCGATGACGTCGTTGTCAGCGTTCTAGGGTGCCGAGGCAACCAAGTTCGCCTTGGAATCGAGGCGCCACGTGATGTGTCTGTTCATCGCGAAGAAATTTATGACCGAATTCAAAACGAAGATGATGATATTGAGCCTTCAGAGCTTATTGTCAATTCTTAATCGAAACGCGCTTTGGGCGCGTTTTTTTATTGCTGAGTTTCTTCGTCAGCAAGCGGTAGATCAAACCAAAACGTCGTGCCGCCAGACTGCTCCCTGCGATAGCCAATGTTACCTTGGTGATCTTTGATGATAGTCTTACAGACGCTAAGGCCAATTCCCATTCCGTTTTTCTTGGTAGTATAAAAAGGATTGAAGAGTTCGTTCTCAGCTCCTTCAGCAAGCCCAACCCCACGATCTCGCACTGATATTTGTACTGTATCTCCTCGTATCACCCCAGTAACCCAGAGGCCAAGATCCCTCTCGGCACTATCGGACATCGCTTCCAGTCCGTTGCGGATTAGATTGAGGGCAACCTGCTGAATTTGTATTGGGTCAACGAATACTAAGGCATCGTCAAGCCGCAAATCTAGGTGTATTTGTACTCCATTATTACGGGCGTCAACCTCAGCGAGCTGCACAATTTCTAGGACTAGTTCGTTGGGTGCGTAGAGTGCTCGACCATCGACAGGGCGCTTTACAAAGTCCCTTAGCCGTTGAATGACTTCACTCGCGCGTAGCGCTTGCTTTTCCATCTTCTGAAGGGTTTCTATGAGACGTTCAGGGGGGTTCTCCAATTTATTAGCAAAACGTTCACAGACTCGCGCATAGTTAGAGATTGCGGTCAACGGTTGGTTCACCTCATGGGCAAAGCCGGCGGTCATTTCACCCATAGTACTCAGGCGCTCAATATGAGCCAGCCTTTCACGTTGCTCCTTGAGTTCCTCAGCAGCTTTATTAAGCGCATCATCCTGAGCGAGTTGCTCGGTAATGTCTCGAAATACGAGCACTGCACCTTCAATTTCACCGCGATAGCGCGTTGGCGTAATAGAGAGCGATATTGGGAACGTTTTCTGATTTGCCGTCAGCATATCAATGGTCTCACTAACGAAACTCTGCCCTTGATTGATTAGCTGCTGAATGATTAGCCGATCACTGGCTTCAAAAATGCTACCCACCGTTTTGTCCATCAGCGACTGATTACCCCAGCCTGTCAATTGCTCGGCGGCGCCGTTGATTAGCGTGATTCGGCCGTCTCGGTCGGTGCCGATGATGCCCTCATTGATGGATTCGAGAATTCGTTGGTTTTGTGCCTCAA
This sequence comes from uncultured Umboniibacter sp., assembly GCF_947497555.1. Classification (NCBI taxonomy): domain Bacteria; kingdom Pseudomonadati; phylum Pseudomonadota; class Gammaproteobacteria; order Cellvibrionales; family Cellvibrionaceae; genus Umboniibacter; species uncultured Umboniibacter sp. The sequence continues at coordinate 173,525 of NZ_CANMGY010000003.1, read as the reverse complement.
GTTGACTATTTTTACGAGCGAGACGGTCCTCTAGATGTTTGGTTCTAAGATGCGTTTCCACGCGCGCCACAACTTCAGCTCCAGAAAAGGGTTTGTTGACGTAATCTACGGCACCGACACTGAAGCCCCGAACTTTGACCTGACTATCGTCAACAGCCGAGAGAAAGATAACAGCGGAATCGGCGGTATCGGCGTCAGCCTTAAGTCGTTCACATACTTCAAATCCATCCATATCGGGCATCATTATGTCAAGAAGTACAAGGGCTGGGCGGTGATACTTTGCTTGACGAATAGCCTCCTGTCCGTTGCTAGCGGTAACTAAACGATAGGGCTTATTTGCCAATACTAACTGCAACATCGATAGCGCGGTTGGATGATCATCAACCAGCAGTAGGCAGTCCTGTTCTTCAATATCGTTATGATCCATTGGAAATAGTTGTCCTATTGTGGATTAATAGCTTAAGCAATGGTCTATTTTAGTCTACGCTTATACAAAGCAAATAACACCCTTAGGGATATAGGTTAGGTATGACAGAAGAAAATGCAATGGTATTCATCGTTGAAGACGATGAGGCAGTTAGGGATTCTATTGAACTAATGATGGAATCAGTGGATCAACCAGCGAAGACTTATGTGGATGCTCAAGCATTTCTTGATGACTACAACTCATCAATGTCTGGCTGTATTGTCATGGATGTGCGAATGCCAGGAATGAATGGCATGGAGCTCCATCGCCGACTGAATGAACTGGGGTGTAATCTCCCAATCATTTTTGTGACGGGGCATGGTGACATTCAGATGGCGGTCGAAGCCATGCAAAATGGTGCGCTGGACTTTGTGACTAAACCCTATCGTGAACAGGAGCTTCTGGACACAATTAGTCGTGCTCTCGATAAGGATGCGGCAAAGCGCCAATTCTTGATTGAGAAGCGTGTGGTGCAAGAGCGCCTCGCGACGCTCACGGCACGTGAGACCGAAGTCATGGAGATGATGGTTGACGGTAATGCCAACAAGGTGATTGGTATCGACCTTGGTATCTCTGAGCGTACGGTAGAAATTCACCGCGGGCGCGTGATGAAAAAGATGAAGACGCATTCGCTGGCGGAATTAGTGAAGATGGTGCTGGTGGCCAAGGGCCGTTTAATGCCAAAGGCCGTTTAATACGGCTTGAGTGTCATTGATTTCTATGACTTCGGGCGCCATTGCTAATTAGCCGGTAGACAAAGTTGTACTTGTCATACCTGCTTTGCGGTTAATTAGTTGGCGCCTCGGCAATAATCACAGCTCTTTTCGGGGCTGGGTATCCCTCTAATGTCTTAGTACTGTCTTCAGGGTCCAAGAAGTTCGCTAAGCTATGATAGGTCATCCATTCTGTAGTACGCTGTTCCTCGGTTGAGGTCACGCTCAAATCCACCACCTTTACGTTTTTAAAACGTACTTTTTCAAGCCAGTTTGTCAACGTTGCTACCGACGGTAAAAACCAGACATTACCCATTCGAGCATAGCGTCCAGACGGAACGAGACTATAGCCTTCAGGGCCATCGACGACCAGCGTTTCAAGTACCAGCTCACCGCCGGGGCGGAGGGTGTCTCGGAGTTCGATCAAATGATCAATGGGGGACTTGCGATGATAGAGGACCCCCATGGAAAATGTGGTGTCGAAGCAGTGAAGTTTTGCAGGCAAGTCCTCGATACCTAGTGGTAACACTTGAACATTCTGATATTCCAAATACTTCTGTAGTACTCGAAATTGCACGTTAAAGAGTGGTGTTGGGTCAATGCCTAGTGTGAAGGCGGCGCCAGCGCCGTGACTTCGCCAACAGTGATAGCCGCTGCCACAGCCTATATCCAATACTTTTCGTCCGCTTAATGGGCTGAGATAGGAAATAAGTCGTTGCCACTTCCAATCACTGCGCCACTCAGTATCAATATGGGTGCCAAATAGTGAGAACGGGCCTTTGCGCCACGGGTGAAACTGCATGAGCTGTTCACGCAGGTCTATCTGCTCGCTGCCGTTTATGGTGACCGTATCCAGGTCGGTACGACGGGTATCTACGGGTAAGTCTGGCAGTTGATCTAGTGCATCAAGCCAGCGTGGCAAATCGCCGTAGCGTTGTTGATTAAAACGAGCGCTAAGTTGCTCGGCTAAGCCGTTCCAGGGCGGGATGCCAGCGTCGGACATCGCCTTTAAAGCATTATTGAAATCAATCATTTGATGGCCACTACCGAGGCGAAATTGAAGCACTGAAACCACACATCGATACTGCTGAAGCCTGCGTTAGCAAGTCGGGACTCATGATTCTTGATGGTTTCGGCACGAAGATAGTTCTCTAGAGAGCTTCGCTTTTGCGCAATTTCTAAATCGCTATAGCCATTACCGCGCTTAAACTCGTGATGAAGTTCGGTATTGAGCTGCTGAAGATGTTCATCTTCAAAGCGAATCTTTTCGCTGAGAATAAGAATTCCACCGGGTTTCATGGCGGCAAAAATACGCTTAATAAGCGGGCCGCGCTCTTCAATAGGGATAAATTGCAGCGTAAAGTTGAGCACCACCACCGATGCATCGCTCAGCTCGGTTGCTTGCATATCCTCTAGGCGTAACTCGGTGCCGATAGGTGAATCGTTAAGCGCCACGATATGGCTGCAGCGCTCAATCATAGCGGGTGAGTTATCCACACCAATAATTCGGATCGAAGCATCATCCACATGCTGTCGCATCGATAGCAGCGATGCGCCTAGGGAGCAACCGAGGTCATAGATGCGACTGTTGGCTTGAGCAAAGCGCTGTGCCATCACTCCGGTCATGGCAATAATAGTTTCGTACCCAGGCACTGAACGAGTAATCATATCTGGGAAACATTGTGCTACTCGATCATCAAATTTGAACTGATGAACCTCGGTGAGCGGATTAGAGTAGACACTGTCCTTATTACTGCCCATTCGATTCCTCTGAATCCGTTTGGATCTCACAAGCTTTGGCTACATGACGGATGGCGCCACTTGCGCAGGCATCACAGGCATTTGAGTAAGTTCGCCACTCGCCTTGGGAATCTTGACCACATACGGGCATATATTCCATGGTACAGATAGTCAATGCACCATCGGCTGGGAAGTGAGGGCACTCAACTTCAAGGGTTTGAGATGTAGCCCCAACGTCATTTTCCGCCCCGGATAAACCAAACGGCGCGCAGGCTGATAGGCTTAATAGTAGCAAAAATGTGCCAAAAACAACTCGATAGGTCATGAAAACAGCTCCGTTAGAGGGATGGAGCGTTATTGTAGTGACACTGAAGGGTCACCGCAATTTTTTGTATCGAGCGAAACTTCCTTTCGATGTTGAATTCGGTGTACACTCTGTAAAATATATTTTACACGCGATTCAGGATTTAAAGCATGAACGAACACATTCAGTCCTATTATGCCGCTACGGCGAATGAACTCATCACTCGGCCTGCACTTAAGGGTGAACAGCGTGCCGACGTATGCGTTGTCGGCGGCGGGTTTACCGGCGTTAGCGCGGCGCTAAACTTAGCTGAGCGTGGCTACAAGGTCATTCTTCTAGAGGCGAATCGAATAGGCTGGGGCGCCTCAGGACGAAATGGTGGTCAAGCTAGTGGTGAGCCTCGCCATGACCAGGAGGATCTTGAGAAAAAAATTGGTAAGGAAGATGCTAAAGCTCAGTGGGACCTTAATTGGGCCGCGATGGATGAGATGAAGCGTCGGATTAAGCAACACAAGATTGAGTGTGATTGGACGCCAGGTATCATTCATGCCTGTTACAAGAAAGCAGACGAGGAATGGTACAAGGGCTACATTGAAAAGCTGAATAATGATTACAACTGTGATTGGATCAACTTTGTCTCAGCCGATGAAATGTCTGAAAAGCTAGGCGCCAAAGTCTTTAATGGTGGTCAGCTTGATAGTCGCTCCGGCCATGTTCACCCGCTTAACTATGTCTGTGGTTTGGCTAAGGCTGCCGAAGAAGCGGGGGCGACTATCTACGAAGCTTCCCGCGTTATTAGTTATGATCAAGGTGAGCCAACGCGAATTGAGACTGCTGACGGCGTTGTCATCGCCGACTATGTCGTCCTTGGCTGCAACGGCTACCTCGAAAAATTAGAAAAGCGTGTAGCGGGTAAGATTCTCCCTATCAACAATTTTGTGGTGGCCACTGAGCCGCTGGGCTATGACCGTGCTCGTTCACTTATCCGTGATAATGAGGCGGTTGTGGACTCTAAGTTTGTCGTCAATTACTGGCGCCTCACGCCGGATAATCGCCTCTGCTTCGGTGGTGGTGAAAACTACGGCAAGAAATTCCCCAAGGATATTGCTAGTTTTGTTCGCAAGCCGATGCTCTCCATTTATCCCCAGTTAGATGATGTAAAGATTGACTATGCATGGGGCGGAACTTTAGCGATCACCATGAACCGAATGCCACACTTTGGGCGTTTAGGTAAAAATATTTTCTACGCTCAGGGCTATTCTGGTCATGGTGTCGTTTTGGCTTCCTTTGCTGGAAAGTTAATTGCCGATGCTTTGGCAGGCACCGCTGAGCAGTTCGATGTTCTGTGTCGTGCACCTACCTATACTTTCCCTGGCGGCACATTACTGCGCTATCCAGGTATGGTTGCAGGGATGCTCTGGTATGCAATGTTGGATCGTTTGTAAGCACTAGATTTGTCAATTGTTCGCGTTCAGACTCGGACATTGACTTGTCCTCCTTGAAATCTCCCAGCCTCGTTAGTACGTCATTACTAGCGAGGCTACGTCAGCTACGCATATCTACCATCACATCTAGTCTATAATTCACTAGCTTAGCTTCGCCCTACGCACTATAATTGCGCGATTTTTTTGAAAATGAGCGTGCTGTAAGTGTCTTGGCAATTACACGCGATCTACTTATCGACTTAATGGAGTTTTAAACATGGCGATCGAACGCACTCTTTCTATCATCAAGCCTGATGCGGTTGCAAAGAACGTAATTGGCGAAATCTACACTCGTTTTGAGAAGGCTGGCCTAAAGGTTGTTGCTTCTAAGATGAAGCACCTTTCTCAGAAAGAAGCTGAAGGCTTTTACGCTGAGCACGCTGAGCGTCCTTTCTTTGGTGCATTAGTTGAATTCATGACATCTGGCCCAGTAATGGTTCAGGTTCTTGAAGGCGAGAACGCGGTACTAACTAACCGTGACCTTATGGGTGCAACGAACCCTAAAGAAGCTGATGCTGGCACTATCCGTGCTGATTTCGCTGAATCAATTGATGCGAACGCTGTACACGGTTCTGACTCTACTACCTCTGCAGCACGTGAAGTCGCTTACTTCTTCGCCGCTACAGAGCTTTGCCCACGCTAATTTAGCGTTGGTGATGATGCGATGACTGTTGAACAGGTAACGCCAAAGGTCAATCTGCTGGGTATGTCCGAGCAGAAGATGACTGAATTTTTCGCCAGTATTGGTGAAAAGTCGTTCCGTGCCCAACAGATCATGAAGTGGATTCACCACCTAGGGGCGGAGGATTTCGACCAGATGACCAATATCAGCAAATCGCTCCGCGAAAAGCTGAAGGAAATCGCCGAAATCACGCCCCCTGAAGTTGTCCAGCGCTGGGATTCGAAAGACGGTACTCGTAAATGGCTTATTCGCGTCGGCGAAGGTCAAAATGTCGAGGCAGTTTATATCCCCGAAGCTGGGCGAGGGACACTCTGTGTTTCTTCGCAGGTGGGTTGTGCACTGGACTGCTCTTTCTGTTCTACCGGAAAGCAGGGGTTTAATCGCGATTTAACGGCTGCCGAGATTATCGGTCAGGTGTTTATTGCCGCCAAATCATTTGGCCAACTTGAGCCAAAAGGCGACCGTAAGGTCACCAATGTTGTGATGATGGGTATGGGCGAACCGCTGATGAACTTCCACAATGTGATGGACTCGATGAATATTATGATGAGCGACTTCGGCTATGGAATTTCCAAACGCCGTGTGACGTTATCAACTTCGGGCGTTGTGCCGATGCTCGATAAAATGGGTGACTATACCGATGCATGCCTGGCAATCTCTTTGCATGCGCCGAATGATGAGCTGCGTAATCAGCTAGTACCCATCAATAAGAAATACCCTATTAAGCAATTACTGGATTCGGCTAAGCGCTACATTACGGGCCTTTCCGATAAGCGCGATATCACCATTGAGTATACGCTTATCAAAGAGGTGAATGATCGCCAGCACCACGCCGAAGAATTGGCTGAGCTATTGCGTGATATTCCCTGTAAGGTAAACTTAATACCTTTCAACCCGTTTCCGTTGTCAGATCTAGAACGGGTTAGCAATAATGCGCTGTATCGTTTTCGCGATATCCTGCACAATGCTGGCTATGTTGTGACAATTCGTACTACCCGAGGTGATGACATCGATGCCGCCTGTGGGCAGCTAGCGGGTCAATTCTATGACCGAACGCGCCGCCGCGAACGCTATGAAGCACGCGCGCAGGATCAAGAAACAATTATTCCAGTCAAGCAGGTTCCTTAATCCGTTGGCTGATTGCTAACTAGGAAAAGCAGATGACAAAAATGTTAACGCCTCATCACCACCTGACCAAGTTGCTAATGTCGCTGGTGGTCGTTGCTGGGCTAGCCGCTTGTACTACAACCACGACAGGTGACTTGGGTGAACGTAACCCAAACGCTGCGCGCGATGCCTATATTCAACTTGGCGAAGAGTATCTCAAAGTCGATGACCGCGAAAGTGCTAAACAACGGTTCTTTAGAGCGCTCGAAATCGATGATGATGCAGCGGGAGCCTACACAGGATTAGCCGTAGTATATCTTCGCTCCTCGGAATATGAAGACGCCGAAGAGTACTTCAAGAGAGCCTTGCGAGCAGACAGTGACTACACTCCTGCTAAGGTTCAGTACGGTGCATTCCTACTGGATCAGGAGCGCTATCGTGAGGCCTGCCAACAACTCGAACGGGCTACTGAAGACCGAGATTGGAATCAACGCCATGTAGCGCTCTTTTACTACGGTCGTTGTAAGTTCAAACGAGAGGATTTTGACGAGGCTGAACGAGCGCTGATGCTGGCGAATCGCATCAATGTTCGCTTTGCACCCTCCTACTTAGAGTTGACTCAGGTTTATCTTGCTAAAAACGAACTGTCTTTAGCTAAGTCCACCTTGAGCGAATATTTTCGATTCGGTGCCGAGACGCCTGAAGCATTACTCGTCGCCATTAATGTTGAGCGTGCGTTCGGTAATATCGCTGCTGAGCGAACCTTCGCACAGCAATTACAGTTGCGCTATCCCTACTCAGATGAGTGGCTTGCCTATCGTGAGATGAGTGATCAATGAGCGAAACAGAACAGAATTTAAATAACTTTCAACGACTAGGGCTCAAACTCGCCTCGCATCGTGAAGCCGCGGAGCTGACTGTTGAACAGTTAGCGCAGTTACTTCGCGTGCTACCAAAGGTCGTTACAGCAATTGAAGCAGGCGATGAAGCGCAGCTGCCAACACGGGTGTTTATACTAGGTTATATCAACTCCTATATTCGAGCGCTGGAATTAGATGAAGGAAGCTTCTCGGATGAATTGGCAGAAGTATTCCCCAAACCGGCCGAAATGTCAGTTTCCCATCGGATTGATGGCGGTGTTGATAAATCTGAGATCTTTAATGATCAAGGGGAAATGCCTAGCTGGTTGAAAGGCCTTACCCTGATATCTGTGGTACTAGTGATAGCAGCCGTATTGGCTTATATGTACCTCCGACCCGCCAATACGCTAGTGGGATCGCCCCAGGGAGCTGACAGAACCGAAGTTAACAGTGAGCCGTTAGTTATAAATACAGATACTTCCCCAGTTAGCCGAGGAGCAAGTGGCCTTGACGCTTCTCCGGACGAATCGGTGGCTATGCAAACTTCGCCAGATGAATCGGTCGCTGTTCAAACTTCGCCAGATGATTCGATGACTACTCAAACTTCTTCAGGTGAAAGTCAGGTTGCGGCGAGCGATCTACCGCTGGCAGAGCCAGCGCCTGTAGGGAGTGAACTGGAAGCTAACTCTATTGAAGCGACCTCAAATTCCGACGAGGCTACCTCTGGGCTCATTGATCCGGTTACCACGGTTGATGAAGCCACGGTTGCTCCAGTGATTCGAGAAACCATCGTTGGTGCGTCGGGACAACGCTTGGAAATGACGTTCAATGCTGAATGCTGGGTTGAGATCAAGCGCGAAGATGGCTCGCTTTTGGTTGGCGATTTATTTAACCCAAACCGTCGCCTCGTCGTGAATATCGATGAGCGCGTTTCGATTCTATTGGGTTATGGTCCAGCAGCTAGCGTGACGTATGCGGGCGAAGTCGTTGATTTTAGAGTTCGAGATAACGCTGCGGCGTTCTTCTACGTAGGAGAGTAGGTCAAGATATGAAGTTTGAATCTCCAATTAAACGTCGTAAAACGCGCCAGATTATGGTCGGAAGTGTACCAGTAGGCGGCGATGCGCCGATTGCGGTTCAAAGTATGACGAATACCAGTACTGATGATATTGATGCGACCGTGGCGCAAATTTTGCGACTAGAAAACGCAGGCGCTGATATCGTTCGCGTGTCTGTACCTACCATGGAAGCGGCGGAGGCATTCGGTGAGATTCGTCGACAGGTCTCGGTCCCTCTCGTAGCGGACATCCACTTCGATTATCGCATAGCCCTCAGAGTGGCAGACCTTGGCGTTGATTGCCTACGAATTAATCCAGGTAATATTGGTCGTGAAAAGCGTATTCGTGCGGTGATTGATAAGGCTCGAGAACATAGCATTCCCATTCGAATAGGTGTCAATGCAGGTTCCTTGGAGAAGGATATCCAGAAGAAATACGGCGAACCTACTCCGGCCGCATTGGTAGAGTCTGCGATGCGCCATATTGATATCCTGGATCAGCTCGATTTTCATGATTTCAAGGTGTCTGTTAAGGCAAGTGATGTATTTATGGCTGTTGGCGCCTATCGTCAATTGTCACAGCAAATTGATCAACCTCTTCATTTGGGTATCACCGAGGCAGGTGGTTTCAGAGCTGGAGCCGTTAAATCAGCTGTGGGCTTGGGCATGCTGCTAATGGACGGTATAGGGGATACCATTCGAGTTTCGCTAGCCGCCGACCCCGTAGAGGAAGTCAAGGTCGGCTACGACATTCTGAAGAGCCTACGCTTGCGTTCAAAGGGCGTTAATTTCATTGCGTGTCCAAGCTGTTCGCGACAGAATTTTGATGTCGTTAAGACCATGAATGAATTAGAGATGCGCGTTGAAGATATCCCAACAGCGCTAGATGTTGCGGTCATTGGTTGCATTGTTAATGGCCCTGGCGAAGCGCGTGAAGCGGATTTGGGTCTAACCGGTGGCACGCCTAATAATCTAGTGTATGTAGACGGCGAGCCGAGTCATAAATTGGGCCAAGGTAACTTGGTGGACGAATTAGAGTCTTTAATTCGGAAGAAGGCGGCCGAAAAAGCGGCGCTTGACGCGACGATTATTGCTAAGAGCTAAGGGTCTTAATTGTGAAAAAACTTCAAGCCGTCCGAGGCATGAATGATCTTACTCCAGAGGGTTCACCTGTCTGGCAATATCTAGAGGGCGTTATTTCCGACCTGTTAGCAAGTTATGCTTACCGTGAAATTCGCTTTCCTATTGTTGAACAGACTGCTTTGTTTAAGCGGGCGATTGGCGAAGTCACAGACATCGTTGAGAAAGAGATGTACACCTTCGAAGATCGCAATGGCGATAGTTTAACACTGCGTCCTGAAGGGACGGCATCCTGTGTCCGTGCCTGCGAGCAGAATGGATTACTCTACAACCAGACTCAGCGACTTTGGTACAACGGACCGATGTTTCGCCACGAGCGCCCACAGAAGGGCCGCTTGCGCCAGTTTCATCAAGTGGGTGTAGAAACCTATGGAATGATGGGGCCTGATATCGATGCCGAAGTCATTGCCATTAGTGACAAGCTTTGGCGTGAATTGGGCATCCGTGATGCGGTAACCCTTGAGTTGAACTCGATTGGTTCACTTGCAGCGCGAGCAGAATACAAGGAAGCGTTAGTGGCATTTCTGCGCCAGCACATTGAGCGTCTTGATGAGGATAGTGTTCGCCGTCTTGAGACCAACCCGCTAAGGATCTTAGACTCGAAGAATCAAGATGTTCAGGCGTTGTTGGGTGACGCACCGAATTTACTTGATTACCTTGATGATGAGTCAGCGGCGCACTTCAAGCAGTTGTGCGAGTTCTTAGATGCATTAGGAATTAGCTATCGTATTAACCCGCGTTTGGTTCGAGGTCTTGATTATTATAACGCCACCGTCTTTGAATGGGTGACGGATAAATTAGGCGCGCAGGGTACCGTATGTGCCGGTGGCCGTTACGACCGCTTGGTTGAACAGCTTGGTGGAAAGCCTACGCCAGCGGTTGGTTTCGCTATGGGACTAGAACGTTTGGTGCTATTGTTGGAAGCGCTTGACGTGGTTCCTGCCGAACTAAGCCAGCAAGTGGATGTCTATGTTGTTGCGGTAGGTGATGTCGTGGCAGAGGCGATGCAAATTGCCGAATCGGCTCGCGAGTCAATTCCAGGACTTAGAGTTCAAATGCATTGCGGTGGTGGTAGCTTTAAATCGCAAATGAAGAAGGCCGATCGCTCAGGCGCGTCACTCGCATTGATTTTTGCGGAAGACGAGAAAGCTCGTGGTGAGATTAACGTGAAGTGGCTGCGCGAACAACGTGATCAAATGACGATCCCGGTTGCCGACGTCGCTACCTTCTTAGTTGAACAGATTGCTTAACAGACAATAAATAATAGGTGCAAACAAAGCAGCGCCAAAAGTAGTAGGAGAGAACAAGTGGATCCATTACGTACAGAAGAAGAACAGCTAGAAGCACTAAAACTCTGGTGGGAAGAAAATGGCAAGCAAACCGTTGCGGCCATTGTTCTGGTTGCCGCGGGTTGGGGTGGTTGGCAGTACTGGAGTGCTCAAGAGCAAGCCCACCGTGAAGATGGATCGGCACTGTATAGCCAGTTGCAGACCTTAGTGGCAACTCCTGATCTGACCGATATCCAAAAGGCATCAATTGAAACGTTGGGTGAACGTCTTCAAAGCGAATTTGACGATACAGGTTACGCAGATTTCGCCGCGCTAGAGTTGGCGAAGTATCGCTTCAATCAAGGTGATACGTTAGGTGCCGAAGTCGTGCTCGCTAACATTAACCTCGCCGAAGCGCGACCAGAAATTGCACAAGTTGTAGCGCTACGTCTAGCTCGCGCGCAATGGGCCAACGGTGATGCGGACGCAGCATTAACTACTCTGAACAGCGTATCGGCAACTACTTTTAGCAGCCTATATGATGAGCTCCGCGGTGATATCGCGTTCTCGCAGGCAGATCGTGCTTCCGCGAGGGCTTACTACCAATCAGCGCTCACTGCGTTGCAAAATAGTGATCAAGGTCAAGCGAGCATGCAGCGTGAAGGTCTGCTAACCATGAAGATCGATAGTATACTGGTTGATAGCTCAGCACAGGTTGGAGTCGCAGAATGAAATTTAGCAAGCTAGTTGCCGGGGTAGTTGTAGCAACGCTGCTTAGTGGCTGTGAACTTTTCGACGACGAAGACCCAAAGGCACCCGCGGATTTAGTCGATTTCGAATCAAGTATTTCCGTCAATAAAGATTGGTCGCGGTCCATTGGCTCGCAGCATGAGTATCTATCACCGATGCGTTTGGCTGAAGATGCAGGAGTTATATTCGCCGCTAATCTCGACGGTGAGGTTTATGCTTATCGACGTAATACCGGTGAGAAGGTTTGGGAAGTGGAGCTTGATATTCCTCTTTCTGGCGGTGTTTCAGCTTCACGTGGATTGGTCACTGTAGGTGGTCCACAGGGCCAAGTTGTAGCCCTTAGCACCGTTGATGGTACTGAGAAATGGCGAGCTAAATTGGCAACAGAGGTTCTCTCTGCTCCAGTGAATACCGGCCGTCAGGTAGTGATTCATACCCCAGATGGGTTAGTGACTGGTCTATCCAGTGCAGATGGCTCGGTGCTTTGGGAATACAAAGAAACCTTGCCACTACTCACCATGCAAGGCGTCTCCGAACCGATACTCGAGGGACCGTTTGCTCTGGTAGGTTTTGCGTCAGGTAAGTTATCCGCAATTCGAACTGATACGGGGCTGCCAGCATGGGAAGCGCTTATTGCTCTGCCAAGTGGTCGTTCGGACATCGAAAGAATGGTTGATCTTGATGGGGAGCCAGTAGTCGTCGGTCAGTCCGTCATAGCGGCAACGCTTCAGGGTTATATTAAAGCGCTGGATATGCGTAGTGGTCGAGTGCTCTGGGAAGCCAATGCGTCGACTAGTACGGCGTTAGCGGCAGGTTTTGGCCAAGTTTATATCGCTGAGCTGGATGGAAGTGTCACAGCTTATCGTGCCGACACGGGTGCGCAAGTGTGGCGCAATGACCAGTTGAGCTATCGTGGCCTTTCGGCTCCGGTGACCTGGAGTTCCTATTTGGTGGTGGGCGATGCGGATGGCTATGTACACGTGATGTCTCAGCGTGATGGTAGCTTCGTGGCACGCTTCTCGGTGAGCGGTGCGGTCCGTTCGTTAATGACCTCGCGTGGAAAATCTTTGTATGTCCTTGACGATAGTGGACGAATTACTGCGCTAACTATCGAAGAGTAAGCTAAATTGTTAGAAGGCGGTCTGTAGAAGTCTGCGGGCCGCTTTTTTTTGTTTCATTAAAAGGAAAATATCCTAGTGATACCGGTTATTGCTCTAGTAGGGCGCCCAAATGTTGGTAAATCAACGCTATTTAATCAGCTAACGAAGTCGCGAGATGCGTTGGTTGCCGACTATTCCGGGCTAACGAGAGACCGAAAATATGGCAACGCCAATTACGAGGGTCGCAAGTTCGTAGTGGTTGATACCGGAGGTATCAGTGGCGACGAACGGGGTATTGATCGCGGTATGGCTGATCAAAGCTTGGCGGCGATTGAAGAAGCAGACCGTGTTTTCTTCCTGGTGGATTGCCGAGCGGGTATGACGGCAACGGATGAAATGATTGCGGAGCACCTGCGTTCCGTGAACAAGCCCGTTTACTTAGTCGTTAACAAAATCGATGGTTTACATGCCGAAGCACAGAGTGCTGAGTTCTTCTCTTTAGGATTGGGAGAACTTCATCTTATTGCAGCATCCCATGGACGCGGTATTAAACAGCTGATTGAAGATGCGTTGAGTGACATTCCTGAAAGTATTGTGGAAGACGGCGAGGATGACGACGACATTCGCGGTATTCGTATGGCGATTGTCGGCAGACCCAATGTGGGTAAGTCCACACTCGTTAATCGTCTGTTGGGCGAAGATAGGGTAGTAGTGTATGACCACCCTGGCACCACGCGAGACAGTATCTACATTGATTACGAGCGTAATGATCAGTCCTACACCATAATCGATACAGCGGGCGTCAGGCGCCGAAAGAGTATTCGTGAGACGGTAGAAAAATTCTCTATCGTTAAAAGTCTTCAAGCAATCGATGATGCCAATGTTGTCGTGTTGGTAATGGATGCCAGCGAAGGTTTGGTCGATCAAGATCTACACTTGCTAGGACACTGTATCAAGCGCGGTCGAGCGTTAGTAGTCGCCCTTAACAAGTGGGATGGCCTGCCGGAAGAGCAGCGGGACTATGTGAAGAAAGAACTCAATCGTCGCTTAGTATTCCTGGATTATGCCGATATTCACTTCATCTCGGCGCTCCATGGCACCGGCGTTGGTCACTTATACGAGTCTATTGATGCCGCCTACGAAAGTGCTACGCAGAAGCTTAATACCAACCAAGTAACGAGAATTCTTGAGGATGCGGTAGCGACCCATCCACCACCGTTGGTTAATGGTCGTCGCATTAAACTCCGTTACGCTCACGCGGGCGGTCAAAATCCTCCGCTGATCGTGATTCACGGTAATCAGACGGATAAGGTTCCCGCCAGTTATGTGCGCTACCTCGAGAAGACATTCCGTCGCGTCTTGAAGTTAGCTGGAACCCCATTGCGCTTGGAGTTTAAGGGCAATGAAAACCCCTTCGAGCACAAGAAGCCAAAGCTTGTGGATCGACAGGTGAATCGCAAACGTGGGCTGAAGAGCCACAAGAACAAAGAAAAGGCGAAGGCTAAGTTGGCGGGAACTAGGAAACCAGCGCGTAAGAAGCCAGCACCTAAACGTCCTACCTCGCGTTAATTCACAAGCCAAATAGGTTGGTAACGCATAGGGATGATCCTAAAGTGACCAAAACAGCGGACATTAGCAGTTATCGCCCGATGCCATTAGTGGCCGATATCCATTAGCGTCCGTTAGCTGAGTAACGCATCGCCACCGTTAACCACCGTACCGTTAATAAAGTGAACGCTTGATCGTTCGCCCAAAGGTCCGTGCGAATGGACAATTCTCGAGATTGCCGCATAGGGGAGATGTAATTGGCCAATACTCGCTAAGGGAAGATTCAAAATAGTGGCGAGGTGAACACGAATTAGCCCACCATGCGACACCACCAAAACCCGTTTACCCTGATGCGTATCAAGTAAGTTTTGCCAGGCACTCTGTGTTCGCGCGACAAGTGTTTCCATAGGTTCGATACCCACCTCATTACAATTAACTGGATCACTGAAATAGGCCATGGCAGCGGCTTTATCGGTTTTCCAAACATCTTTAACGAGCTTGCCTTCCCAGTTACCGAAACTCATTTCACGCCAGCGTTCGTCAACCTCAAAGCCCAAAGCATGGGTGTGAGCAAACTCTTCAGCGAAGCGTCTACAGCGAACTAGTGGCGACGCAATCACCTGTTCCCAGCCGCCATTATTCTCCTGAGTTTTCTCACGCAACTGCCGCCAGCCTAATTCTGATAGAGAGACATCTGTGCTACCGCGAAATATCTCCCCGCCCTCGCAAGCGCCGTGTCGTAAAAAATCGACAACCGTGGTTGATGAACTCATGTTAAGCTACCTTAAAAATTTGTTAGAGCAATAGTACCAATGGGTAATAGATTATCAAAAATATATACGCGTACAGGCGATGATGGGACCACCGGTATGGGTGACGGTTCGCGCATTGCGAAATCCAGTGCACTGATTGAGTTGATTGGTACCCTTGACGAATGTAATGCTCTACTGGGCATTGCGGCATCGTACTGTGAGACTGCAGGTTATCGACACGAGGCCGAAATCATTACCCAAATTCAACACCGAATGTTCAACGCCGGTGGTGAACTAAGTGTTCCCGGCATGCAACTCATTCATGAGGAAGATGTCAGCTGGGTTGAAGCTAGTATCGATGGTATCAATGAGCATCTACCTGCTCTCAAAGAATTTATTCTTCCGGGCGGGAATCTATCGGCATCTGCGACCCATGTTGTGCGCACCGTTGTGCGTCGCGCCGAACGCCAGGCGGTAGGCTTGAGTAACGAGCTCGAAATTAGCCCAAGCCTTATTCGTTGGTTAAATCGATTATCAGATCTATTGTTCGTGCTGGCCCGAAGTCTTGCGCGAAAGGATGGTGGAGAGGTCCTGTGGCAGAATCCAACACGTTGATTGGCACGATTCGACATTACTTCAAACCTCAGGTGATGGCTATGGCTGCCTTGGGGGTGGGAGCGGGACTGCCATTCTTACTGGTATTCTCCACGCTAAATTATTGGTTAGCTGACGAGGGTGTATCCAAGTCCACCATTGGTTTTTTTGCAGCCGTTGGTATCACTTACTCCATAAAGGTGATTTGGGCGCCATTGATTGACCAGTGGAAACTTCCTCTTCTAGGTAAATTGGGTCGCCGACGAAGCTGGATTTTCTTAGGACAATTAGGCATAGCGCTGGCGCTATTCTGGATGAGTCTGTTGAATCCGCAAACGGAGTTGCAATGGCTTGCCGTGGCTTCAGTAGCAGTTGCCTTGAGTTCGGCTACTCAGGATGTTGCCTTGGATGCTTGGCGTATTGAGGCTATTGACGAGGCCTACCAGGGCCTCATGTCAGCGTCCTATATTTTTGGTTACCGTGTTGGCCTACTTATAGCGGGAGCAGGGTCCCTTTACCTAGCTGACTTTGTTTCCTGGCAATTTGCCTACCAGTCAATGGCTCTCTTCATGTTGCTGCCTATGTTGGTGTTACTCGTCCTCCGCACAGACGCGCACGTAGAGGCTGTTCAGAGTGAAAATTGGCAAGCGTTGATTCAACGGGTAATTGTTAGCCCGTTTAAAAATTTCTTTTATCGCTATGGTCGTGCCAGCTTAGCGATACTAGCCTTTGTTGCGCTGTATCGATTAAGTGATATCGCTATGGGCGGCATGGCCAATCCGCTCTACAGTGATTTAGGATTTTCGAAGTCTGACGTCGCAAGTATCGCTAAGGTCTTTGGATTTTTCATGACTATTTTAGGCGCCTTCGCCTGTGGCTTTGCGGTGGTTCGATTCGGCGTGATTAAACCGCTATTCGTTGGCGCAATCTTAGTGGCGACGACTAACTTGCTCTTTGCTTGGCTGTCCGTGTCTGGTGCCGATTTAACGGTGTTAACACTCGTAATTAGCGCTGATAATCTTGCGGCAGGAATTGCCAATACCGCTTTTGTAGCCTTTCTCTCATCACTAACAGACAGAGAATATACCGCAACACAGTACGCGCTTTTTAGTTCGTTTATGACCCTACCCGGTAAACTTTTTTCGACCACCTCAGGCGTATTGGTAGAGTCCTATGGATTCACGGACTTCTTCTTTATCTGTGCTGGACTTGGAATTCCCGCTATCTTGCTGCTACCAATGATTACGCGAGTGACTCAGGGAGTAAAAGCGAAAGTAGCGTGAAGCTTTAGCTAGTCTGCGTTAAGGAGTTTAGCTGCGAGAGGGAAAACTGACGCGAGCGCCGTCGACGGTCGCCCCTTCGTTGAGCAAGCGTTGTCGTTGCTCTTGTCCTGAAGGTGAGCCAAGCGGCAGGGCAATATGGTGTCGACTGTTAAGGACGCGATGCCACGGTAGCTTGGTGTTTGGGGGTAGTGTTTTCAGCACCCGCGCTACCTGCCTTGCATGCGATGGATGGCCAGCTAGTTTGGCGATTTCCCCATAGCTGGTGACGGTCCCTACTGGGATTTGACTTAGGATGGCGTACACTTGATCATTAAAAGTAGGGTTCATAAATACAATTAGTATCTTCTATTTCAGAGATTCCAATCAATCTACAACGTTTTTAAAAGAGATCATAATGATAAAACAGGTTTTTACGGCAATAGTTGTAGCCACTGCTAGTGGAATTGCGTCTGCCGATGTATTAGTCACCAAGAATGGCGAACGTCTATTGGGTGAATTGGAGTCCATTCGTGGTGATTCATTAGTTTGGGCCTCCGACTCCTTTAGTACATTAACACTATCTAAGTCAGATATTGCTGAGTTGGTGCTTACTCAGGCTATTAACATTAATGGTCATGATGAGCCTTGCTATATGGACAGCTTTGTTGACGGCATGATGAGACTTAATTGTGAAGGCACCGAATCATTCGTCCATTTGGATATGCTGCAATCGTTGGAGCCGTGGATTGACCCAGATTATGAATACTTTAGCTGGACCGGCAATATCAGGCTCACTGGAGAGCTTTTTTGGGGTAATAAAACGGATAAAGATTGGACCTTGGATTCCGCTACCAGTGTTTACAAAGGCGATTTTCGGCACACGGGAGCGCTGTATTATAAACGTGATGACAACTCCGATCCTTTAGCGGAGTCTGATATTAAATGGATAGCAAGCTATAGCTTAGATTGGTTTTATAATGAGCACTGGTACCTCAACAGTAACACTGAAGCACGCCGAGATGATACGGATTCCATTGATAGTCGATACACGTTTGGTGTGGGTATAGGTTATCGTTTCTGGGATGACGATACCGGTCATTTATTCATTGAGAATGGCCCGGTATATGTTAAGGAAACGTTAGATGAAAGTGGTCTTAAAACTACGACTAGCTCAACCGGTTGGCGATATAAATTTGATTGGTTTACGCCATTTCCTATTTGGAGCGAGGAGTTAGGTGCCGCGCCAGATTTCTATCATACTCACACCGTGACCATGACAGACACTGATAACCTCCGCACCCAGATTGAATCGAATACGGGGCTCCGCTTCCCGGTTTTCGGTAGCATTAACGCTGACTTTGATTTCGAGGCCGACTACGACGATATGCCGAGTGAAGGTAATCAAAAAACTGACTATCAACTTCGATTAGGAATCTCTTATACCTGGTAAGATATTATCCGCACTTGAAAAATGGAGGTATCACCTCCATTTTTATAAGTCACATAAAGAGGATTCACTATGCACAAAGTACTCTTCGGCTTAATTGCCATTCCAGTTATAGAACTATGGGTGCTAATCACTATCGGTGCTGAAATTGGCGCGCTAGCAACCATCGCATTATGTTTTGTTACCGCGTTTATTGGTGTTCAGCTATTGCGCCACCAAGGCTTTGCTCTGCTTAGGCAAGTTGACGAAAAGGTCGCTCGTGGCGAAGCTCCTACTGGAGAATTGGTTGAAGGAGTCGTGATGGCAGTAGGGGGAGGTATGTTGCTATTCCCTGGGTTTGTCTCTGATGTCGTCGGCTTTTTGTTGATTCTACCGGCAACACGCTATCTCTTTATCACGCGAGTAGCGAAGTACTATCAGTCGAGAGCAAAATTTTATGCGGCCAGCCAGAGCGGAGTGATCATTGATGGTGAGTTCGAGCGCCATTCCGACAAAAATCTAAAATAATTTTTTAGTAGGGCTTGAATTTAGAGAATTCGAGCCCATCTATGCAAGAGTGCTAGTTTAATGCACGTTGTAAACCGCAATAATAATCTATTGGAGATATACCACGATGAAAATTCGTCCTCTACATGACCGTGTTGTTGTTCGTCGCAACGAACAAGAAGAGACAACAGCAGGCGGTATTATTCTAACCGCAGCAGCAAAAGAGAAGCCGAATCAGGGTGAAGTTGTAGCGGTAGGCCCAGGGGCTGCTTTGGATAATGGCGAAGTTCGCACGATGAGTGTGCAAGTAGGCGATCAGGTTGTCTTTGGTCGTTACGCAGATAGCAACACCATCAAAGATGGCGACGAGGAGCTTATTATCATGAGCGAATCTGAAATCTACGGCATTGTTGAAGCTTAATATCACCGGTTTAAACGAATTGAGGTAATTGGAAAATGGCTAAAGAAGTTTTATTTGGCGACCAGGCTCGCGCGAAGATGTTAGTAGGCGTGAATGTTCTGGCTGACGCCGTCCGTGCAACACTTGGACCTAAAGGTCGTAACGTAGTACTAGATAAGTCTTTCGGCGCACCGACGATCACTAAAGATGGCGTATCGGTTGCGAAAGAAATCGAACTAGAAGACAAGTTCGAGAACATGGGCGCACAAATGGTTAAAGAAGTTGCGTCAAAGGCAAACGACGTGGCGGGAGACGGCACGACTACGGCTACCGTATTGGCTCAGTCTATTGTTAACGAAGGCCTTAAAGCGGTGGCAGCGGGCATGAACCCGATGGACCTTAAGCGCGGCATCGACAAAGCGGTTATTGCTGCCGTTGAGCACCTACACTCCTTGGCAATCCCGTGTGCCGACACAAAGGCCATTGCACAGGTTGGTAACATTTCGGCTAACTCTGATTCGAGCATTGGTGACATCATCGCTGAAGCTATGGAAAAAGTAGGCAAAGAGGGCGTTATTACTGTTGAAGAAGGTTCTGGCCTGCAAAACGAACTAGACGTCGTTGAGGGTATGCAGTTTGACCGCGGTTACCTATCTCCTTACTTTGTCACCAACCAAGAAAGCATGCAGGTTGAATTGGATAACCCATTCATCCTATTGGTAGATAAGAAGATTTCTAATATTCGTGAATTGCTGCCAGTCCTAGAACAGGTAGCTAAATCTTCACGTCCGCTACTGATTGTTGCTGAAGACCTTGAAGGCGAAGCACTGGCTACCTTAGTCGTTAACAACATGCGCGGCATTATGAAAGTTGCCGCATGTAAGGCGCCTGGCTTTGGTGATCGTCGTAAAGCAATGCTTGAGGACATCGCAATCCTTTCAGGTGGTGCTGTGATCTCTGAAGAAGTGGGCATGGAAATTGAAAGCGCTACGCTGGAGCACCTTGGCCAAGCTAAGCGTATTACACTGAGCAAAGATACTACCGTTATTGTTGACGGCGCTGGTAACGCTGATGCGATCCAAGCTCGTGTTGTCGCGATTCGTGCGCAGATTGAAGAGACCTCTTCAGACTACGACCGCGAGAAGCTTCAGGAGCGTGTTGCTAAGCTAGCTGGCGGTGTTGCTGTCATTAAAGTGGGTGCAGCCACCGAAGTAGAAATGAAAGAGAAGAAAGATCGCGTTGAAGATGCACTTCACGCTACCCGCGCAGCCGTGGAAGAAGGTGTTGTTGCCGGTGGTGGTGTTGCGCTAATCCGTTGCGTTAAAGCATTGGAAGGTCTTACTGGTGATAACCTAGATCAGACAGCAGGTATTAACCTAGCCCGTCGTGCTATGGAAGCGCCACTTCGCCAAATCGTTGATAACGCCGGTGATGAAGCTTCTGTGGTGGTTGATAAGGTGAAGCAAGGTGAGAACACTTACGGCTATAACGCTGGTACGGGAGAGTACGGCGATATGATGGCAATGGGTATTCTAGATCCAGCTAAGGTGACTCGTTCGGCACTTCAGGCTGCCGGGTCAATTGCCGGTTTGATGATTACCACTGAAGCCATGGTTGCTGATAAGCCATCTGCTGATGCAGGCGCGCCTGACATGGGCGGCATGGGTGGAATGGGTGGCATGGGCGGCATGATGTAATCATCCCTCTTTGTTACTCGAAAAAACCGCGCTGCTTAGCGCGGTTTTTTTTGCCCAAAATTTGTTAAGCTAGGCGGCAAATAACAAAAATCACTCGGACTTGCTATGCCTCTATCGTTTTATCTTCCTCGCCAACGCAGCAGCATTGCCATCGTTGCGGCACTGGGACTTTTCTTCCTGATGCAGCTAACTAGTGGCTATCAAACCACTATGAGTGATCAAGCCTGGGATGTGGCGAGCTTGGTAGTCTTAATGGCAATTCTTTGGGGATTCGAAGCGATTCCAGTGGCCGTAACCGCTCTCTTGCCATTAATCGTCCTGCCGTTACTAGGCGTAGGAGGTCTGCGAGACTTTTCAGCCGGCTATGCGCATCCGCTAATTTTCCTTTTTCTTGGCGCTTTTATCCTTGCCCTAGCACTTGAGAAGTGGCATCTACATCGTCGCATAGCGTTAGCAATCCTCAGTCGAGTGGGGACGGAAGGGCGAGCGATTATCGGGGGCTTCATGCTCATCGCAGCGCTGCTATCCATGGGAATGACGAACACCTCAACAACCATGATGTTGTTGCCCATTGCGTTGTCTGTTGCCGCATTGATTAGCGAACGGGATGACCTTCAGCCTACCTCGAAAAAGAATTTCGCTATCGCATTAGTTATCGGCGTAGCTTTCGGTGCCACCATTGGCGGTATGGCAACGATTATCGGCACTCCTCCCAATGCCCTGGTTGCGGCGTTCGTGAGCGAAGAATATGGTATCGATATTGGTTTCACTGAGTGGCTCGCTATCGGATTGCCGTTAACCTGTATGTTGCTGCCCTGTGCCTGGTGGGTGCTAACTCGCTTGGTGTTTCGCTTTCAGGTCTCGTCGAGTGATACGGTTCAGTCACATATCTTTGAGCTGAAACAAGCCCTCGGCGAAATGTCCTCAGCGGAGAAACGAGTAGGGCTAGTGTTCTCGTTGGTAATTTTTTGCTGGGCGCTCAGACCCTGGTTGGCGTCGTCCCTCGACCTACCGTTTTTAAGTGATGCGGTAATCGCACTTGCTGCAGCGGCATTACTGTTTGTGATCCCCGCTTCATCTAACAGTGAGGAGCGTCTTATGGACTGGGATACTGCCAAGACCTTGCCTTGGGCTGTTTTACTCCTATTTGGAGGCGGTTTGAGTTTAGCTGGAGCGGTGAACTCGTCGGGCTTGGCGCTGTGGCTGGGTGAATCACTATTGCCGTTCAGCCAATATGGTCTGCTGGTGCTTATCCTAGCGGTGACCTTTACGGTGGTGTATCTCACTGAATTGACCTCCAATTTAGCAACCACGGCAACCTTTCTTCCTATTGTAGCGGCGCTTGCGCTGCAGTTGGATATTAGTCCGTTAATTCTCTGCATACCGGTCGCGTTAGCAGCAAGCTGTGCGTTCATGCTACCCGTAGCCACAGCTCCGAATGCCATTGTGTATTCATCAGGACTCTTTGCGGTGGCTGATATGGCCAAGGCCGGCATGCGCTTGAATCTGATCGCGGGCTTTGTTGTTGCGATGTTCTGTTTTCTATTTCTGACCTAGGGGTGAGTTCGACCATAAGTGAGAGATTTGTTCGCTAGAAAGTCGTCTCGATCAAAAGTATAACGAAGCACAATACTCTTATTCTTTATGGGCTCTGTAATGCGCTTTACTCTTAGTTTTCGCTTCGCAATATTACTAACCGTATGGAGTAATGATAATTCTACTTCTGTGCAAGTGGGGCCTCCTATTTTACTGGTGGCGGTTTTTCCTGTTTCGGCAACAGCGCACCCCGCCGTAGTCGAGCAGGGAGCGGCAGCATTTCTTAACACGAGTAATTTCTCTGAGCCATCGGTGGGATGACTTTGACCTATTAGTGGAGCTTAATCTTGCTCCGGCGCAGGTTCGGTATCCTCAATATGAAGTAGTTGTTGATCAGATCAATGTTTGCGGTTAACAACAAATAGTCCTTTCTACCAAAGTGCCTTAACCTTAAATTCTCGTGCTGTGACCGCCGTTGATACCCCCTAGCCTTAGACCATTAGATTTTATCTATCGAGAGTTTCTTGAATTTAACTAGGGAAGGGCTACCAATAGTCAGTATGTTGCTGGGTACTGAGATGTTTAGCCGCACTGTTCTAATAGCTAGGAAGTAAGAGGTAGTCGATAAAAAGCCCCAGCAGAGTCTCTGTTGGGGCTTTTTTGATGCGTTAGCAGCTTTTGCTACATAAAGCGATAAAGCTAAATCCGCAACTCAATCTCACCTTTCAGCGAGAGGTTGAACCACTAACGACAGCTTCCATAAATCGTAGAGGTTGAGGATGAACCAGGTCGACCGTCGGGAGTTTGCTCAGTATAGACCCACTCGGCTACCTCGAAATTCAGAGTTACGGATTCAGCTAGTCTATCCTGTTCATTCGAACCACCCGTAGACACCGACGAAACGGAAACGTTTCTTAGGGTGATGGTCAGGTAATCCATTGGCCTTTCCCCTTGACGAGTAATTGTCAAAGTCGCTTCAGGAAATGATTGATTGGCGACGACGCTCATCATTAACTCGCCACTTGCCTTATCAATCCACTTGGTAAGCGATAAGCCTTCTACGCAGGCGCCACCGCGGTTATTCCTCTGGCCTTCACTACTGACTCCCCAACTCCATGCTAAAACGTCGATTGCGCCTCGGTGGTCGGCGTGCTGAGACTCGCCTTCAATGTCGCCGATCTTGATGAACATATCAACGGCGGCTGATGCGGTTGTTGAGAAAACAGTTAGTAGAGCTGACACCGAAAGTGCCATGATTTTGCGCTTGATACTCATATCCTTGATCCTATCCAAATTATAAGTATCTAGATGGTTGCATTTTGTACAGCTCGATGCAATTGAATACTTCCCTGTTATGGCGAACGTAGATCTCAATTTGTAAGTGCTATTGTCGGGAGTATGCGTGAATACTGTGTTCGACTAGTGTGTCTGACTTGCGCTGTGAATTAGAGTGCTCGCTTGCCTTGATGGGATGGTTAAGCAATAAAAGAGGTTACAAAAAAGGGCGTCTAGTACTTAGACGCCCCCAATTACATTTGACGCTCGCGATGAGCGCTCACTAGCTACTAGGAATTAGTGTTCAATACCCATTTCCTCAAGCAAACGCTCGGTGTTATCCACATTCTCCATGACCCAAAGCATGTAGCTAACATCTACGTGAATAGAACGCGTTGATGAGGTGAAGTCCCAGTCAGCATTGATGCTGTCATAGGTGCCATCGAATAGCAGACCAATGAATTCACCTTTACCGTTCATAGTCGGTGAGCCTGAGTTACCACCGGTCGTATCAACCGTAGTGAGGTAATTCACGGATACCGAATCAAGAGTCTCATCATAGTAACGACCATAGTTTTCCGCTTCAATTTGCTCAAGCTGAACCGCCGGAGAATCGAATGGGTCTTCGCCCGTGTACTTCGCGGTGATGCCGTTTAGGGTGGTGAAGGGCACGTAAGAGTCAACACCGTCGTTACCGTCAGCTGCCTCTGTGAAGCTTCCTGCTGGTGGGGTGTAGCCTTTCACGACACCGTAGGTCACGCGCAAGGTGCTATTAGCGTCCGGGTAAACAGGAAGGCCCTGCTCACCGTAGAAGTCGATCAGCATTTGCATATAGCGTGGGCGCAGCTGTGAGTATAGGCCAGAACGATCTCGAGCCTCCTCCTCGCGCTGCATTCTAAAGTCGAACATCGTTACGGCTAGCTGAATGAACGGATCTTCAGACTCAGCAAGTTGCGCCGGCGTTGCTGTCATTAGAGTAACGCGATTCTCGGCATCTTCCATGCTGGACTGGGCATACATTTCGTCCAGTTTCGCAGAGAGAAGCTGTGCGTCTTCAGCCGAACCATTGAGTCCGAAGAAGGCGTCAAATTCTGCAACACGCTGGTCAGCAGGAAGCGCTAAGTAGTTCTCAACGAAGAACATCCAAACGGCCTTATCAACGTTCTGGTCGTAGCGACGGTTGATGCGTTGCAGGCCCGCTTCGATACGCGGTAAATCACGCTCTTGGTAACCCAGCGTACGCTCGTCGTTAGCCTTTTGATTTTCGTGGGCTAGACGAACAAGTGTGTTAGCGGCTCCTAGGAGGCTGCTTCGCGCCATGTAGTTAATGGCGAAGTCGCGTTCCTGGTTTTGGCTGTCTTCGGCGATGAGCTCACTCAAGTCGTTAAGGCTGTTGGCGTACTGCTCGGTACGCTCTGCATCACTATCAATCCAAGCCTGTAAGTCGGCTTCGAGTTGGACTTTACGCTGAAGTAAATCCGAACGCGCGTAACCTTCCATCATGCCCATGAAATTCTTGGCATAGTTGTTAAGACCAGCAATCTGGCTAGCATACTTGAGCTCAGCATCAGTGCCTTCACCCGCTGCTTCACCAATGGTGGCAGACCAGTTAGCTAAAACCTTTTGCATGGTTGGGTAGTACCAGTTGAACTGGTTTTCCACTTCAAGCGCAGTACGGTAACGATTGGTGCTGCCTGGATAGCCAGCGACCATTACGAAGTCGTGTTCGGCTGGACCTTGTGTAGCCACCTTTAAGTGATTCTTAGGGGTAAATGGCACATTCTCTTCAGCGAAATCAGCGGGTTGACCGGTTGGGCTTACGTAGGCGCGGTAGAAACTGAAGTCGCCCGTGTGGCGCGGCCACATCCAATTGTCGATATCGCCACCGAACTTACCAATGGAGCTAGCAGGGGCATAGACCAAGCGGACGTCACGGATTTCCATCTGCTTGAGCAAATAGTATTGCAAACCGCCGTAGTAGGAATAGACATTACAGCGATAGCCATCGGTTTCTTCACAGGCCGCCACAATGGACTTCTCGGCATTCTCGATCGCTTGGTTGCGCTCTAGACCACTCATTTCATCGTTGAGTGCAGCGTTAATGTCACTAGTGACGTCCACAACGTCTTCGGTCACATAGATACGCGAACCGGGTGCTGCGGGTAGTTCGTCAGTCAACTGTTCGGCATAAAAACCGTTGGCCAACAGATCGTTGTCTTCAGTTGAGTTGTACTGGATAGAGCCGTAGGCGCAATGGTGGTTGGTGGCAACCAAGCCCTGCGGAGAAACGAAAGACGCAGTACAACCGCCTAGGCTGATGACCGCATTCATTGGGAATTCGGTGAGCTTGGTGAGGGATTCAACCGGTAACTCAAGGCCAAGAGTTTGTAGTGTATCACCTAGCTGAGGAAGCTGTTCAGGCATCCACATACCTTCGGTGTTAAAACTATCGCTCGTTACATCAATGGTGGTTTCTTGCTGAGGTGTGCTATCGGGTGATGAGCAGGCAACCAGCGTTAGGCTTAGCGCGCTAGTGGCAAGCCAAGGCGAAATTCGCTTCATATTATATTCCTTGTGGGAGTTTTTTAAGCATGAATAGTGTAAGTAAAATCGAGATGGTTAGCTACTTATCCAAAATCTGGGCCGAAAGACTGCCATCACGGAATAGAATCTCTATTCGGTCATCCGTCTTAAGTGCACTTTTGCTTGGTGCAACTTTACCGGAGTCATCCTTAACCACCGCATAACCGCGCTCAAGCGTCGCTAATGGCGAAACGGTATTGAGCTTTGATACTAGAAGCTTAAATTGCTCCTGCTTAGGCGTGAGGAGTCGCTGCTGGATAAAGCCAATTTGCTTAACACTCTCGTGCAGTCGAGATTGCTGAGCCGAAAGCGGTGTCTGTAAAAACGTGTTACTAAGACTATTACGATCCAGTGCGTTGCGCTGGTGGGCTAAATTTGCCTCCTGGGCGCGAATTAGACGGTTGCTGAGCTGGCCCACAAGCTGCTGCTGTTGAGTCAGGCGCTCACCGGGGTGACGCAGTCGTTGTGCCAAGCTCGCTAGGTGCTGTTTACGGGCGCTAAGCTGCCTGCCCATCACCTGTTGGAGGGAAATTTGATTGCGATCAACGGTTTGTGCGTGCTGCTGGAGCTGGCGGGAGGGCGAACGAAGCCGCTGTGACAGAGTAGTGAACTGGCGCTTATTCAGTTGGCCGATGCGAATCAAAGCCCGCTGCAGACGAGCGCGAAGCTGTTGCACCTGAGTGAGCCAGACGCTTTGGTCAGGGCTCGCAAGTTCAGCGGCCTGCGAAGGCGTCGCGGCACGGACGTCGGCGACTAAATCGGCAATCGACACATCGGATTCATGCCCAACGGCCGATATAATAGGCACTTCAGCTGAGAAAATGGCTCTCGCCACCTGTTCGTCATTGAAGGCCCACAGATCCTCAAGAGACCCGCCACCTCGACCAACAATGAGTACATCAAATAACTCACTGGCCTCCGCTAGCTGGATGGCCTTGACGATCGCTGCTGGGGCGTCAGCGCCCTGAACAGCTGTGGGGATAATTGTTACGGGAATACTCGGGCAACGGGCATGGAGGACTTTTAGGATATCATGAATGGCAGCGCCCTTGGCGGAGGTGATCACGCCAATGTGTTGCGGTTGTTCTGGTAGAGGCTGCTTAAATTCGGGGTTAAATAGCCCCTCGTTCTGTAGCTTTTGTTTTAGTTCGTCGAGCTGTCTTTGAAGTGCACCAAGCCCGGCGTCTTCCATGTGATCAGCCAATAATTGGTAATCACCTCTGCCTTCGTAGAGACTGACTCGACCACAAACTAATACCTTTTGGCCATTCTGTGGCCGCACCCGAGAACGCATATTTCGCCCTTTAAACATCGCGCAACGAACCTGAGCTCGACTATCCTTAAGGGTGAAGTACCAGTGCCCGGAAGCGGCAATAGTTACATTCGAGAGTTCACCTTCCACCCAAATCATAGGTAGGTTGGCTTCTAGCACCTGTTTGGCGAAGTTATTAAGCTGGGCAACCGTGAATATTTGCCTTTGCTCTGAGGGGGGTGAATTGTGCATAATTTAAGGCTTATAAATTCTCGGGCAGCTAGCTAAAGTCATCTACAGATACTTTAACACTAGTTGCCTTTTTTAACATCTATAGAGGTATGCCCCATGCTGCGAATCGCCCAAGAGGCTCTAACCTTTGATGATGTATTGCTGTTACCAGGTTACTCGGAAGTAACCGCGCAGGACGTCTGCGTGAAAACCCAACTAACACGTAATATATCGCTCAATATTCCTATCGTGTCCGCCGCCATGGACACTGTCACCGAAAGTCGCCTTGCGATTGCCATCGCCCAAGAGGGTGGTATTGGCATAATCCATAAGAGCATGACGATTGAAGAGCAAGCGCAAGAAGTCCGTCGCGTTAAGAAATACGAAAGTGGCGTAGTTCGCTCCCCCATTACTATTGCTCCAACTGCTACGGTTGGCGAGCTGATGGCTATCCGCCGCGAGAATAATATCTCGGGTGTGCCAGTAGTCGATGGTGATGACTTAGTAGGTATCGTAACGTCCCGTGATGTTCGCTTCATTGAAGACATGTCTACTCAGATTGCCAAGGTCATGACCCCTAAGGCAGACCTTGTCACACTGCTGGATGGCGAGATTGAGCCAGCACGTGTTGAGCAATTACTGCAAGCAAACCGCATCGAGAAGTTGCTTGTTGTGGATGCAGATTTCCGTTTAACCGGTCTAGTCACCGTAAAGGATATTGACCTAACCGAGCAGTACCCCAATGCCAATAAAGATGCCGAAGGGCAGCTTCGTGTTGGCGCTTCAGTGGGAACTAGTCCTGATACCGACGATCGCGTTGCTGCGTTGGTTGCTGCGGGCGTTGATGTCCTAGTGGTTGATACTGCGCACGGCCACTCTAAGAACGTCCTTGAGCGCGTTCGCAAGATCAAAACTGACTTCCCTCAGGTTGATGTGATTGGTGGCAACATTGCTACGGCAGCCGCCGCTCGTGCACTGGTTGAAGCTGGCGCTGATGGCGTGAAAGTGGGTATCGGCCCGGGTTCAATTTGCACTACCCGTATTGTGACTGGTATTGGAGTCCCACAGATTTCAGCCATCGCCAATGCGGTTGCTGAAGTGGGCGGCGAAGGCATTCCGGTTATCGCTGACGGCGGTATTCGTTTCTCTGGTGACATTGCGAAGGCATTAGTCGCTGGCGCAAGCGCTGTGATGATGGGTTCTATGTTCGCGGGTACGGAAGAATCACCGGGCGAGACAGAATTATTCCAGGGTAGAACCTATAAAGCGTATCGCGGCATGGGTTCACTGGGTGCTATGAGCCGCACGAAGGGTTCTGCCGATCGCTACTTCCAGGATACCTCGAAGGGAACTGAGAAACTGGTTCCCGAGGGTATTGAAGGTCGCGTTCCCTACAAAGGCGCACTGAAGAATGTGATTCACCAGCTGTTAGGTGGCGTAAAGTCTTCAATGGGTTACACCGGTTCGGCGGATATGGAAACCTTCCGCAGTGTACCGGAATTCGTAAAAGTTACGGCCGCTGGTATGAGTGAATCACACGTCCATGACGTACAGATTACCAAAGAGGCCCCTAACTACCCAATGAAGTAAGTCTAGGGTAGTAATGGCCATGCGGAACCGAGTAAATAGGCCTAGGCTAGTTACTCGGTTCTTTGCATTTTGCAGAACCATTTTCGCCGACTCGTTGATTCGGCCAACAAAGTGAAATAGCTATGACGCAAGATATTCATCAACATCGTATTCTTATTCTGGATTTCGGTTCACAGTACACCCAGCTCATCGCCCGTCGTGTTCGTGAAATTGGGGTTTACTGCGAAATCCTTCCGTGGGATCTCGCGGAAGAACATATTCGCGAATTTAACCCAACGGGGATCATCCTATCAGGTGGACCTGAAAGTGTGACGGAGGAGGATTCTCCTCGCGCCTCGGACTACGTCTTCAATTCAGAATTGCCAGTACTGGGGATTTGCTACGGCATGCAGACCATGGCCGAGCAGTGGGGCGGTAAAGTTACCGGTTCGGACGAAAGTGAATTCGGTTTTGCTCGCGTCAAACTGGAAGCGGCAGGCTCGCTATTAAATGGCATCGTAGATCATGACGACGAAGTAGGTCAGCAGATTGATGTCTGGATGAGTCACGGCGATAAGGTCACCACGCTCCCTGAGGGCTTTGTGGTGACGGCTTCTACTCCTTCATGCCCCATTGCGGGGATGGCAAACGAAGCTAAGAAACTCTATGGCGTTCAGTTCCACCCAGAAGTTACTCACACCCTTCAGGGCGAGCGTATTCTGCGTCGCTTCGTGGTTGATATCTGCGGCTGCGACACACTTTGGACTCCAGGTAATATCGTTAATGATTTGGTGGCAACGGTGCGCGAGCAAGTTGGCGACAAGCAGGTTCTGTTGGGGCTATCCGGTGGTGTTGATTCTTCGGTGGTTGCGGCGTTACTGCACAAGGCTATTGGCGATAAGTTGGTCTGTGTCTTCGTAGACAACGGCTTGCTGCGCAAGAACGAAGGCGACCAGGTTATGCATATGTTCGCCCAGAACATGGGCATCCGTGTGATTCGTTCAGACCGTGAAGACTTATTCCTCGATCGTCTTGCTGGCGTGAGCGATCCGGAAGCGAAACGTAAGATCATTGGTAATACCTTTATTGATGTCTTTGATGAAGAAGCGACGGCATTACAGGGTATCGACTTCCTAGCGCAGGGCACAATCTACCCGGATGTTATTGAGTCAGCCGCCTCCAAGCACGGCAAAGCCCACGTAATTAAGTCGCACCACAATGTGGGTGGACTACCTGACGACATGGCCTTTGAGTTGGTAGAGCCTCTAAGGGAGCTGTTTAAGGACGAAGTTCGTAAGATTGGCCTAGAGCTAGGGCTACCCTACGACATGGTATACCGTCACCCGTTCCCAGGCCCGGGCCTGGGCGTCCGTATTCTGGGCGAAGTGAAGCGCGAGTATGCGGATATCCTTCGTGAAGCCGATGCTATTTTTATCGAAGAATTGCACAAAGCTGGTTGGTACCATGAGACGAGTCAGGCCTTTGCAGTATTCCTACCCGTTAAATCGGTGGGAGTAGTTGGTGATGGCCGTCGCTATGAGTGGGTCATTTCACTTCGTGCGGTCCAAACAGTTGACTTTATGACAGCTCATTGGGCTCACCTACCCTACGAATTGCTCGGACATGTGTCGAATCGCATCATTAATGAAATTAGTGGCGTGTCGCGCGTTGTTTACGATGTTTCGGGTAAGCCACCAGCGACGATTGAGTGGGAATAGCTGATAGCTAGATAAACAGGTAGTGATCAAGCCCAACCACTGTTGTGAGTTGGGCTTTTTTGTGCATTTTTTAAGCAGTTGGGATGATTCAGTCAATAGAGCTGATCGAGCAATAAGTCATTGCCCACGTGGAAACGCGGCAATTTTAAATTACGATGAAGTTAACGCGGCGAGAATGGCATCTTTTTCTTGCCAAACCTTGTTTACCCACTCCTGAACTTCGGCTTTATACTCTGGATCATTTTGATAATCTCCGCCGCGGACACGGTCCGGAATATCGACGCACCGCACTGTGGCCTCAATCTCACCAGCTTTTCCGCAAAGGAACTCCCAGAATGTCGGTCTACCGTGCGGGTAGTGGATGCTAATATCGAGTAAGGTATCTAAGGTGTTACCCATCGCTCCCAACACAAACCCTGTACCTCCAGCCTTAGGAGGGAGTAAATGTTGGAAGCTGCTTTGTTTTGCGTGATATTTCTGTTCGGTAAAGCGGGTACCTTCCATGAAATTAAAAACAGCGGTCGGCGTGTACTGAAATTTTTCACAGGCCTTGCGTGTTTCTTCAAGATCCTTACCGTGTTTGTGAGGGTTCTTAGCAAGATATTCTCGGCTATAGCGACGCATAAATGGGAAGTCGAGCGCCCACCAGCAAAGGCCAAGTACAGGCACCCAGAATAGTTCACGCTTCAGAAAGAACTTTAGCATTGGCACTTTGCGGTTGAGTATTCGTTGGGCAATGAGGATGTCCGCCCAACTCTGATGATTGGCGGTGACGAAGTACCATTTTTTAGTGGATAAGTTTTCAGGGACTTGAACCTTCCATGACTGAACTTCGGTAACGCTCAGCGTCCAACTATTAACACTGATCCAAAAGGTTGCTATGGTGCAGGCAAACTTGGTGCAAGAGGTTTGCCAGCGTTGAATGGGGATGACCCTGAGTCCGCTGATGAGAATCAGCGGCAAAAAGCATACAAGTGTGTTGGCAATCATGATGATGACAGCAATCAGTCCGCGTAGCTGCGAGAACGAAGGTTGATAGCGCTTAGAGGTGGCCATAATGAACTCAACTAATTGGGTGTGTCGACGTTTTTAAAAATTATACGACGAAGTTTCGTCGATGAAAATACGATCTACTCGGCTTTCGGCTATCTTCATATGAAGTAAAGTGAAAATGTTGCTACACAACCACGCAGCAAGAGGTTTGCTCTGCGTAGGCGACTAATCATCGGACATATTGAGTAGTTGCTCAATAACCGGCGCAAATTTTGCCTTATCTGGGGAGCTGTGCAAACGAATGAGTGATGCCAGGGCTTGCTGAGAAAGTAGCGCGAACTGTTTCTCGCTTTCGATGTCGAACAGGATTTGAAGGAGCGTGGCGCGAGTTAGATCCACACCAGTTCTAGAGTCCACGACGTTGAATTCCTCTCCAGAGGAAAGCATATCGCGAACATCATCGAGTGTGATGTAACAGCTTATTGACGTATCATAGATTCGTCTATTGGGATATTTCTTAAGCGTAATCATGGGTCTAGAATAATGAAAGTTGCGCTTGATTCCCAGTACTAACCAACCGCGTCAGAGTTAAGAGGATAGAAAGTGAAGACTTCATCATCCCGACAGTTACTGCACCAAAAACGATTTGGGCCCTATTTCGTGGCACAATTTCTGGGCGCCTTTAATGACAATTTGTTCAAAAATGCCTTACTGATTATCGTCGCCTTTGGTGCAGCGCGTTCCGAGCAAGAAATTGGCCTTATTAATAACCTTGCGGCGGGTTTATTTATCCTCCCATTCTTCCTCTTTGCTCTGGTAGCTGGAAACATCGCTGATACCGTGGACAAACAGCTTATTATTAAGCGCCTTAAATTAACGGAATGTCTGCTGGCACTTGCGTCGGTTCCGGCCTTATTGAGCGGCGATGTAAAGCTAATGTTGGCGGTGTTGTTTGGTTTTGGCTTGCAGAGCGCTTTCTTCGCCCCAGCTAAATACTCCCTCCTTCCTCAACACTTGGCGGTGCATGAACTTGTGGGCGGTAATGCGCTAGTTCAAATGGGAACATTTGTAGCGATCTTAGTGGGTACCCTAGTGGGTGGAATCTTCGCGAGTAGTGAAATACTACTTTACTGGCTGTGTGGTCTGATTGTGGGAGTGGCATTACTGGGTTATGTTTTTGCCTGCTTTGTCCCCCCCGCACCACCCAGTCAGGATACTACCGCCAAGGTAGACTGGAATATTTGGCGAATGGGGCGATTGGCGCTTGGGGAGATTAGCCAAACGCCCGGAATACTACTCTCCATTATAGCAGTATCTTGGTTTTGGTTTCTCGGAACGGTGGTGCTTACTCAGCTACCGAGTTTCAGTAAATCCGTGCTTGGCGGTGACGCCACGGTCGTTAGTGTGTTATTAGCTATTTTCTCGGTGGGGATTGGCGTTGGTTCATTACTATGTGGACGTCTGTCTGCTGGGCGCTTGGAGATCGGCCTCGTTCCCTTGGGCGCTATAGGGATGGCGATCTTCGGAAGCCTATTTGCCTATGCGCCCACTGCTGAAGGACTTGAGCTAGTCAATGCCGCCATGTTCTTTGGTCGTCTGGACGGTTTTTGGATAGGGCTACATGTTGTGATGATAGGAGTCTTCGGAGGGCTCTATATTGTTCCGCTAATGGCGTTAATTCAAGCGAAGACGAGAAGCGATATGCGTGGCCGAACGATGGCAATTAATAGTGTGATGAACGCACTATTTATGGTGGTTGCGGCGCTCTTTAGCATTATTGTTTTAGTCCTGCTTAAGTGGCAATTATCAACACTACTATTGCTCAGCGCGATGGGCAATTTGTTGGTGCTAGCAGTCATCGTAAAAGCGGCACCTGCTTACTTTATCCGCATGATTATGTGGTTGGCGGCTCAGACAACTTATCGCCTGCGTGTGTCGGGTAGGCGTCATATACCGGAGTCGGGGCCTGCATTAATTGTTGCTAATCATGTGAGTGTGATTGACTGGATGCTCCTAGGAGCAGCTTGCGTTAGGCCTCTACGTTTTGTGGTATATCGGCCTTTTTATAATATTCGTGTACTTCGTCCTGTATTGCGTTGGGCAGGCGCTATCCCCATTACATCACGCGACGAAGATGAACGTTGCTATCGCGAAGCGATGGCGGCAATGGTTCAAGCGCTACAAAATGGTGAGTTAGTATTGGTCTTCCCTGAAAGAAAGTTAGGTGACGCTACTGAGTTAGAAGCTTTTCACACTGACTTCGAGCAAGTATTAGACGAAGTTCAGGTGCCTGTCATCCCGGCTGCACTTCGTGGTTTTGCGGGAACTTCTTTCTCTCAACGATGGTGGCGAGCGATAGGTAAGCCGTTTGCTAAAGAGGATTTCAGAACTGAACTTCAGTTTGCCCCGGCTATAGCACCGGAGGCCGCCACAGCTAAAGCACTGCAGCGACATCTTAGCAATATGTTAACGAAGGGTGAGCACCGTGAGTGATAAGGACTTCATGAGTCGAGCACTTGAGTTGGCGGCAATGGGTGGTGAGCTAAATGAAGTGCCTGTTGGCGCGGTGGTGGTACTCGATGGTGAGATCATTGGCGAGGGTTTCAATCAGCCCATCACCGCGAATGACCCGACGGCTCATGCAGAGATGGTTGCCTTAAGACAGGCTGCTAAGTCAGTACAAAATTACCGACTTCCCGAGGCGCAAATCTACATCACCATGGAGCCGTGCTCAATGTGTGCGGGCGCAATTGTTCATAGCAGAGTGAAGCGGGTTGTTTTTGGCGCAGATGAGCCGAAGTCTGGAGTTGCTAAGAGCCAAGCGAAGTTCTTCGAATCGCCTTGGCTCAACGCGTGGCCCGAGGTTGAAGGGGGGCTGCTCGCTGATGATTCCAAGGCCCTACTGCAGGCATTTTTTAAACGCCGACGAGCCGAGAAGAAAGCCGAAAAGCGGACTAACCAGAAAAATAGTCAAGGTGAACACTAAGTTAGCTAACGAGGTACTCTAGCACTAGCTGACTGCCGACGTAGGCCAATAGCAGTAAGCCATAACCAACGAAGGATAGGGTAGTTGCTCGCTGCCCGCGCCAGCCCAAGGCGTAGTGTCCCACCAACAAACCCGCATAGAAGCACCATGCCAGAATACTGAGCACCGTTTTGTGGGCAAGGTGTTGGGCGAACAGATCATCCACATAGACGAAGCCGGTGGCTATTCCTGCACTCAGAATAATAAATCCAGCCCAGAGGAAGCTAAATAGGATAGCTTCCATGGTCTGCAGCGGCGGCATTACTGAACTAAAACCGGTCACGTTATGTTGGCGAAGCTGACGATTTTGAATGGCGGTTAACATGGCCTGAATGGCCGCGCTCGTCAAGAAACTGTAAGCCAATACCGAGAGTAAGATATGCGCCATTAGCCCCGGTGTTAAGTCGCTAAGTGGCGTTGCTAAGTCCTGTCCGGGTAACAATAGGCCGAATAGAGCGAGTGCCGTGATAGGTCCCAGCGCAAACGAGAGTCCCTGCGTTGGTTGGCGGACACTGGCAATCAAGAGTGCCCACTGTGAGCTAATCATAATTAGCGCCAGGACATTGAGTAGTTCTAGCCGCAATGCATAACCATCATAGAGTGCTGCTAATAGCGGCGGCATAGCCAGCAGGCAAGCGATCAACAGGCTGGTGGTGCCAAGCTTGGCATGACGTGGCTTACCGTGCTTTAGGGCACGTAACTGGCTCCAGCCTAAGCTGATAAAGATGGCGGCGGAAATTACAATTAAGCTATCAAACATGGCAGTTGCCTTGGTGGTGATGCATAAAGTACGCGTCGAATAATGATTGTCGTTTATTCGTTAGTGTGTTGGCAACTTTTTTACCCGCTATATGCTCCTTTTTTGCGATGAATAAGTGCTACGAGGTGATTAAACTACACTCAGGTCTGTGCTATGATGCGCGGCTAACAGAATTTATCTTGTGGAAAGCTTTATGTTCGATTCACTATCCGATCGCTTATCGTCAACGCTTCGCTCCATTCAGGGCAAGGCGAAGTTAAGCGAAGACAATATTAAAGATACCCTGCGTGAAGTTCGCCGCGCATTGCTTGATGCTGACGTGGCGCTGCCCGTTGTAAAAAGCTTTGTCGAACAGGTTAAACAGCGTGCAGTGGGTACTGAAGTTGCCAAGAGCCTGAATCCAGGTCAGCAGTTTATCAAGATCGTAAATGATGAATTGACGCTGGTGATGGGTGAGGCGAATGAAAGCCTTGATCTTAAGGTAGCGCCGCCAGCAGTAGTCTTAATGGCTGGTTTACAAGGTGCGGGTAAGACCACCTCTACCGCTAAGCTTGCTAAATACCTTATCGAGCGCGAAAAGAAGAAAGTCATGGTTGTTTCGGCTGACGTTTATCGTCCCGCAGCAATTAAACAGCTTGAGACACTCGCCAGTGAAGTTGATGCCATCTTCCATCCTTCAACGGTTGATCAAAAGCCGGTAGATATCGTCAACGGTGCAATCGATGCAGCGCGCAAGACGCACGCCGATGTGCTTCTTGTGGATACCGCGGGTCGACTAGCGGTTGATGAAGCTATGATGGCCGAGATTCAAGCGCTCCATGCCGCAGTAAATCCGGTCGAGACCTTATTTGTTATCGATGCCATGATTGGTCAGGATGCGGTGAATACGGCGCAGGCCTTCATCGAAGCATTGCCATTGACCGGTGTTATCTTAACGAAGACCGATGGCGACGCCCGTGGTGGTGCAGCACTTTCTGTTCGTCATATTACTGGCAAGCCAATTAAGTTTATTGGTGCCGGTGAAAAGGTGGATGCCTTAGAGCCATTCCATCCCGATCGTATCGCTTCGCGGATTTTGGGTATGGGCGATATGCTCACCATGATCGAAGAAGCTGAACGAAAGCTGGATAAGAAGAAAGCCGAAAAGCTTGCCAAAAAGGTTAAGAAGGGTAAGGCCTTTGATCTCGAGGACCTTCGCGATCAGTTGCAGCAAATGCAAAACCTCGGCGGTATTGGCGGTATTTTGGATAAGATGCCGGGCATGGGTCAAGTAAGTCAGATGGCTCAGAACCCAGAGGTAACTAAGAATTTCAAGCGTATGGAGTGCATTATTGACTCGATGACGCCGGCCGAAAGAGCCAATCCGGACCTACTTAACGGGTCGCGCAAGCGCCGTATTACTGTTGGGTCGGGAACACAAATTCAGGATTTGAATCGTTTGCTCAAGCAACACAAGCAAATGGCTAAAATGATGAAGAAAATGGGTAAAAAGGGCGGCATGTCAAATATGATGCGCGGCATGGGTGGAATGATGCCTGGACAGGGCGGCATGCCACCCGGTGGTAAGTTCCCTGGCGGGGGCGGATTCCCTGGCTTATAAGCTAGTTTTAGCAATAGGTCTCATCTGGGTGTAATCGCCTTTTCCTATAAGGGGAAACTAGGCTTTGCATCGAGGGCTTTTTTTCCGTATTATAGCGCGCCTCAAAGCTATGCCTGTGCATGGGTATTGAGGCTCTAAGATGTTTGCACGCTTTTCGTGCTAATTTTTAACTACAGGATACGTATACGTATGGTTACTATTCGACTAGCACGTGGTGGCTCAAAAAAGCGCCCGTTCTACCACATCACAGTAAGTGACGTACGCAATTCGCGTGACGGCCGTTTCATTGAGCGTGTTGGCTTCTTCAACCCGGTAGCCCGTGGTCAAGAAGAGCGTTTACGCGTAGATAGCGAACGTGCAGAGTACTGGTTGAGCAAAGGCGCACAACCAACTGATCGCGTTGCTAAGCTATTGAAAGAAGCGAAGTAATTCGCTGCCCCTATGGAAAATAACGCGAAATCGTTAACCGTAGGGAAAATCACTTCGGTATTCGGAGTGAAGGGTTGGGTTAAGATTTATTCTTATACCTCACCAATAGAAAATATATTTGATTACCAGCCCTGGACTGTAAAAACGCCGCAAGGTGATAAAGCAGTTGAGGTTGATCAGTGGCAGAGACACGGGAAGGGCTTAATTGCTCACCTTAAAGGTGTCGATGACCGCGATATTGCACAAACTTACTGTCAATCGGATTGTGTGGTAGCTAATAGCCAGTTACCACCATTAGACGAAGGAGAGTACTACTGGAGTCAGTTGATTGGTTTGCATGTTGTCAGTGAGTACAGCGGCGAACGTCAGCTCTTGGGAAAGGTACAGCGCCTAGTTGAGACGGGTGCTAACGACGTCCTTGTAGTACGCGGCTGTAAAGGTAGCATCGATGAACGCGAGCGCCTTATCCCCTTCGTGCCCGAACAGTACATCCTCAATGTGGATATCGCAGTCGGTGAAATGCTGATCGACTGGGACCCTGAGTTTTGAGTAGCGATCGTCGTCGCGCAAAACGATATGGGGTTGTGAGCATATTCCCTGAAATGCTCTCTGCTATTAGCCAATATGGCGTTTCTAGCAGAGCAATAGATCAGGGGTCGGTTGCACTGGAAGCTTGGAATCCGCGTAGTTTTACGCACGATCGACATCATACTGTCGATGACCGTCCTTACGGGGGCGGGCCTGGTATGTTGATGAAGGTCGAGCCACTAAAACAAGCGCTTCATGCGGCTAAAGCATGGGCGGGCGAAGGTTCTAAGGTTATCTATTTGTCCCCTCAGGGACAGCCGTTCAATCAGCGCGCAGCGCAGCGATTGGCGGCAGAACCCGGTTTGGTTTTTCTGGCCGGGCGCTACGAAGGTGTTGATGAACGATTGATCAATGCCGAGATAGACGAAGAATGGTCTATCGGTGATTACGTGTTGAGCGGCGGTGAACTGGGCGCCATGGTGATGATTGACGCAATTGTGCGATTGTTACCTGGAGTTCTTGGACACAACCAATCAGCCGAGCAAGATTCATTTTCGGATGGATTGCTCGATTGCCCTCATTATACTCGTCCAGAAGTATACGAAGGCGAAACGGTTCCCGAGGTTTTACTATCGGGAAATCATGAGCGAATTCGCCAATGGCGATTAAAACAGTCGTTGGGCCGCACCTATGAGCGGCGTTTGGATTTGCTACAGCGTCTGGAGCTGAGCGACGAACAGCAGCGTTTACTCGAGGAATACCTCGATGAGCGGAAACAGAAATAATTTATGATGCCTGGCTTTGATAGCCAAGCTGGAAAACGTGATTAACAGGAGCACTGAAATGAGCGCCAACAAAATTATTGCTCAGCTTGAAGCAGAGCAGATGAACAAAGAAATCCCAGCCTTCGGTCCTGGTGATACAGTCGTTGTTCAGGTTAAGGTTAAAGAAGGCAACCGCGAGCGTCTACAGGCGTTTGAAGGTGTTGTCATTGCTAAGCGTAACCGCAGCCTAAACTCAGCTTTCACCGTCCGTAAGATTTCTCACGGTATCGGTGTAGAGCGTACGTTCCAGACTTACAGCCCGTTGGTTGACAGCATTAGCGTTAAGCGTCGTGGTGACGTTCGTCGCGCGAAGTTGTACTACTTGCGTGAGCGTTCTGGTCGTTCTGCACGTATCAAAGAGAAGTTGAGCTAATATAGCCTGACCCTCTTGCTGCTTCGGCAGCACCGAAAGAAGCGCGCTCTGGTAACAGGGTGCGCTTTTTTTGTTCCGGAAACCCCCTAGTCACTGATCTCTCACCATTCATCTTCGTGTCGTATTCTGTCATGTTTAGGGGCGCCTCCTTTCGTACAGTGGTGGCAATAAGAAGTTTTGGAATTTGATATGCAGTCAGAAAAACCGCCCATTATGTGGCTACCCGTCTCGGTGTTCGTGTTTACTACAATTGTTACTTTTATTGGTGTTCCCTGGTATGGCTACGCTGTTGGCTATAGCGGCGCAATGTGGCTTGCAGCCATCCTAGTACTCGGCGCTAATGGAATGTCCATTACGGCCGGTTACCATCGCCTGTGGGCGCATAATAGCTATCGAGCTCACTGGAGTCTGCGGCTGATGTTCGCACTGTTTGGTGCCGCCGCAACTCAGAATAGTATTTTGGTCTGGGCCTCGGGGCACCGTCGCCACCACCGACACGTAGATGATAATGAGCGCGATCCCTATTCGGCCAAGCGTGGTTTCTTCTTTTCTCACATTGGTTGGATGCTCCGCGCCTATCCAAGTGGCGAGGTGGACTTCTCGAATGTGAAGGACTTGCAGCGTGATCCGATTGTCGTCTGGCAGCATAAGCACTATGTAGTTTTGACACTGGTGATGAACTTGATTCCGGCGCTGGCATTGGGCTGGTTGCTTGGGGACATTATTGCCGGCGCATTGCTTATTGGCTTCCTGCGCTTAGTCGTTTCTCACCACACCACCTTCTTCATCAACTCGCTAGCTCATATCTGGGGTCGACGTCCTTATACGGAAGAGAATACGGCGCGCGATAACGATGTCTTAGCACTCTTCACCTACGGTGAGGGCTACCATAACTACCATCATCTTTTCCAAGGTGACTACCGTAATGGTGTGAAGTGGTGGCAGTATGACCCTACCAAGTGGTTGATCTTTACTGCTTCTAAGTTGGGGCTTGCTTCGAAGCTGAAGCGAACGCCGGCGGCTAAGATTAATCAGGCGATGATTGAAACTCAGCTTAAGCGCGCCGAAGACACCTTCAAGTCGAAACCACTATCGCTTCGCTTTAGCGATCAAATCGCATTGGAGTCTATGCGTTTCCAGCAGCAGCTCCAGCACTGGAAGGAGCTTCGCCTAAGTTGGGTGGAGGCGAAAAAGGAGTTAGTGGAGCAGCGCGGAGAAGAACTCCGTGCCTTAGCCGAGACCGAATTGGTAGTTATTTCAGAAAAGCTTGCTGCGCTAGAGTTTGAAATTAAGCAGCAGCGCAAGCGAATGATTCGCTTCGTGAATCGCCTAGCGGTTTGCTGAGCAAGTGGCTAAGTCATAAAAAAGGAGTCCTGGGACTCCTTTTTTTGTCTCTGAAATTCAGCGATTTGAGTTCACTGAACAGTCAGATCATTTCGTAGCTCGTAGCTCTTAGATCGGTAACGCGAGTGCTCGGTGACTAACTAGGTTACGCGTCTATGGCTACAAGTTTGCGTTTCAGTGGCGCTGCATAGGCAGAGAGGAATTGCGTTTGATACATGTCGTCGCAGTTCGCAAGGCGCTGCTCAAACACGCTACGCTGTGCAGTAATGTCCTGCTCGGAAACGTTAAAGGCCGCGGGGTCAAAATTAAGTTCGGGTTCAAGCTTTCGTAACGCCAGAACATTAGCTGGACGAATCTTGTAATTGCTAAGGATATGCTGATCGATTAACGAAGCGAGTTCATCGGCCGTTGTTTCGTCGGATAATTGATTTAGCGGCTCGCCAAAAGCTACCGTTACCCGGCCCTTAAACCCAGTAATGCCGGCTCCGATTGTTTGAATGTCCTCGTGCTCACCCTTTTCGTAATTACCGCTAGTAGCTTTGAGCGTGAGCTCACGTGCCTTCGCAACATCACACGGGTCATATTCGTAGCTTAAGCTTACGGGTATGATGTTAAGCGTGTTTAAGTAGGCGCCAAGCGATTCTTCCTTAGCTTTACTCATGGCAAACATCTTTATGATTGCAGGTTCAGTGGTATCAATGCCATCCTTCGCACGGCCCTCTCGCTGCGCAATCCATACGTCGTGATGATCAACTGTAATCGAGTGACCGATGTAGGCCGATAGCTTTTTAAATGCTGCAAAGAGTTTACGCGGGGCGGTGATCGATCGCTGCACGATAAAACTTTTATTGAGGCGCATTACGTCACTGGTCCAGGGCTTTGATAGCAAATTATCGCCAATCGCGATACGAACGGTGTCCCGACCGTGTTGAAAGATACTCCAATTAATTAACGCAGGGTCCATCGCAATATCGCGATGATTGGAGATGAACAAGCATGGACCCTTGGGAATTTTTTCAACTCCAATCACTGATAGATCGCTGATCGTTTCTTTGATCATCTTGTTCATGTATTGCTCGACTTCTTCCTGAAAGTCCCGAACAGTCTGGAGTTTGTTGACATGTCGACGAAGCCCCACGGAAATCAATTTGCTGCCAAGAGATTTACGCAGAAACTTCGGCCAGCTACTGAATTTATAATGACTGAAGGTAGCGAGTAATTCTGGATCGCGAATAATTCTTTGTAGAGTAGGTTGTACTTCGTCATCATTAAAGGGACGAATATCGTCGAAATTTGCCATAACTGCTTTCAAATACCACGGTTTAAAAAGGAGCTGATTTTAAGTCAGATTTACTCAAACAACAATGACCGATTAGTCACTACGGCAAGATTGATTTTTTTAGCTAGAAACTATCACTTCGGCTGAGTTTGCGGCAAACTGTAAAATACAGAAGCCGCTAGAGTCATAATAGTTATGTCTACCATCAAAGCCCCCTCATATCTCCAGTCGATTATTCCGGTTATCTCATTAATCTTGATGCTATCGGCATCCGTCTATTTGTACGGAGCAGATTCGTCTTACGGTGCTAACCAAATTGCCTTGCTGCTATGTGCGGCGATTACCGGCCTCATTGGTATCTATAATGGCATGAGCTGGGAGAGTTTCGAAGAGGGCATGTTAAAGGGTATTTCGCTTGCCTTTGGTTCGGTGATGATTTTACTTGCTGTTGGCGCGCTCATTGGTACCTGGATTTTGTCGGGCACTGTACCAGCGATGATTTACTATGGTGTACAAATACTCGATCCCTCCATTTTCTACTTCGCGGCCTGCTTAATTTGTGCCTTAGTTTCCGTCAGTATTGGTTCGTCGTGGACGACCGCGGGTACGCTTGGTATTGGCTTAATTGGTATTGCTGAGGCGTTGCAGTTAGATCCGGCTATCACGGCAGGAGCCATTATTTCCGGCGCTTACTTCGGCGATAAGCTCTCGCCACTCTCTGAAACGACCAATTTGGCCTCAGCGATTACTGGCGTCAACCTCTTTGAGCACATTCGTCATATGCTGTGGACTACGGTCCCAGCCTATGCAGTGGCGCTACTTTTTTTCGCTTTTCTTGGCTTCGGTAATGAGACGCAAATTACGCCCGTCGAAATTTCTGCGTTAATTTCGGCTATTCAGGTTGAGTTCAATATTTCACTAATCAGCTTATTACCGTTGGTATTGCTACTATTTTTGGCTTACAAAAAGGTGCCAGCATTTCCCACCATTTTGCTTGGTGCGCTTTTTGGCGCCATTATGGCGGCGGTGTTAC
This sequence comes from uncultured Umboniibacter sp., assembly GCF_947497555.1. Classification (NCBI taxonomy): domain Bacteria; kingdom Pseudomonadati; phylum Pseudomonadota; class Gammaproteobacteria; order Cellvibrionales; family Cellvibrionaceae; genus Umboniibacter; species uncultured Umboniibacter sp. The sequence goes on along the minus strand of NZ_CANMGY010000003.1, from coordinate 130,316 downwards.
AGCCTCAGGCAGTTGAAAAGCTAGCGGGAGAAGTGGGTGATCTAGGTGTCGTAGCACTGCATCTGAAGGGCATTTGGACCACGTTGTTTGATGGTTACGTCTCTGATTCCAGTAATGAAATGTTAGGCTCGCTGCTATCTAAAGGTGGAATGAGCAGCATGCTGAATACAGTATGGTTGATTGTCTGCGCCATGGCATTTGGCGGCGCGATTGAGAAAGTAGGCATCTTAGAGAAGTTAGTAGGCGGCGCACTCAGTATGGTGCACTCTACGGGTTCATTGATAACTACCACCATTGTGACGGCCTTTGCAGCGAACGTGGTGACTTCAGACCAATACATGGCCATTGTGCTGCCAGGTAGAATGTACCGCCTAGAATTCGAGCGCCGCGGATTAAATGCGCTGAACCTCTCTCGGAGTTTAGAGGACGCGGGAACCATTACCTCTCCGTTGATTCCATGGAACACCTGTGGCGCATACATGGCAGCGACCCTGGGTATTGCGACCTGGACCTACGCGCCTTGGGCACTGTTCAATATCATCTGTCCGTTTATAGGTATTGCCTACGGCCTCTTGAATATTAAGCTGGCGAAGAACGAGTCGAACGCGGCAGCTTAGTAGTTAAAATTCTCTTAAGGGGTAGTTGGGGGGTGCGGTTCACATGGTAAACTGCAGCCTCTCTCCTCGCCTAGGTTGATACAATGCTGAAAGACTCTGACAAGTCGACTATTCAAAAGGCCTATAGTCGCTACCTAAAGGCGAATGAACTCGGCCCGCGTCAAGGCCAGAAGGAAATGATCGCCCACATTGCGCGTGCTATGGGTGCCGTTGAGATTGATGACGAATCGGGCGAGCGTATTTCCGGGGGCTTAGCGGTTATCGAGGCGGGTACGGGTACGGGTAAAACTATTGCCTATCTGATCCCTACCATTCCCCTGGCGAAACGACACGATAAAAAGCTCATTGTCTCTACCGCTACGGTTGCTCTGCAGGAGCAGATCCTACACAAAGATTTACCCGCGGTACTTCGTCATAGTGGCCTATCCTTCTCTTTTGAGCTGGCCAAAGGGCGAGGACGCTATTTGTGCCCAGTGCAGTTGCAGCAGCAGCTCACTAACGCTGACCCCTCTCAAGGTTCATTAGGACTCTATCCGGATGAAACGGACGGCCTACCGACCAAAGATCAGCGAGAGCTTTTTGAGGAGCTCAAAGCCTCCTTTGACGCGAGGCGCTGGGAAGGGGATAGAGACTCTTGGCCGGATTCCATTGAAGATCAAAACTGGCGCCGTGTTACCACGGATCATAATCGTTGCACGGGTCGCCGCTGCGAACAGTTCAACGCGTGCCCGTTTTATCAAGCCAGAGAAAGTTTGGAAACGGCGGATGTTATTGTTGCCAACCATGATCTCGTTCTCGCGGACCTTCGGTTGGGTGGGGGAGCTATTCTTTCTCGTCCCGAGGACAGTATTTATGTGTTTGATGAGGGGCATCATTTACCCGATAAGGCTCTGGATCATTTTGCAGCAACCTGTCGACTGAATGGCTCAATCAAATGGCTGGCGAGCCTGGAAAAGCAGTTGCCACCCGTGTTAGATCTTGCTCAGAAACTCTCGTTAGGTCTCGCTGCCGTTGGCGAGTTGCCGCGCGCCGTTGCCGATACCATTCGCGTGCAGCAGGAGTTCGAACCAGTAATGAATGACCTCATCGAAATCCCAGTGAATGACCGAAATGACCTGCCGAGATATCGTTTCCCTCAGGGACGGGTTCCTGATCAGCTGCGCAGTGAAGCTGAGCGTAACCGCGATACCTACAAGCGTCTCAATAGTTGGCTAGGGCGTTTTAGAGATGCGCTGCAAGACGGTATTGAATTAGCAGTCGGTGACGAACGAGGACAACTTGAGGCGGCTATTGCGGGAGTTGGCGCTGCGGTTTCCCGTGGCGAAGAGAACTTGGCGTTATGGGAGGCTTGGTCCGATGTGGATGCAGCGGATCGCTTGCCTCATGCACGTTGGATTACCTGGATGAATGATGGGGATCCATTGCTAAGTTGTAGTCCTATTTTAGCGTCGGGGACACTACAGAGTAAATTATGGAACCGTTGTTTTGGCGCGGTAGTGACCTCGGCAACGCTTTCGAGCTTAGGGCACTTTGACCGTTTCAAAATGCGTGCAGGTACCGCCGCCGAGGACACCTATGCCATAGTCCAAAGTCCGTTTGATTTCGCCAACGTCGCTGAGTTATGGATTCCGCCGATAGCGGTTGACCCCAGTCAGAACGCTGCATTTGATCATCTTATAGAGGCTGACCTGCCTAAACTAGTCGATGATGAGATCGCTACCTTGGTGCTGTTCACGGCAAGACGCCATATGGAGCAGTATGTCGAGGCGTTAAGTGCGGAGCAGCTGGAAGCAACGTTATATCAGGGGCAGTATTCTCGCTCGCGTGTTCTTGAGTTGCATAGGGCGCGTATTGATGAGGGCAAGCGCAGTTGTTTGCTGGGGCTTGCTAGCTTCGCCGAGGGCTTAGATTTACCCGGTAAATATTGTGAGCGAGTGGTGATTGTAAAATTACCCTTCTCGGTGCCGGATGCGCCGGTTGAAGCGCAGTTATCCGAGTGGATTGAGTCCGAAGGGGGTAATTCATTCATGCAGGTATCGGTTCCTGATGCCTCGTTGAAGCTAGTCCAGGCCTGTGGTCGTTTAATTCGCACCGAGACCGATACGGGGCAGGTGGTACTGTTAGACAAGCGCGTGATTACCAAGCGCTACGGCCATCAGTTACTCAATTCACTGCCGCCGTATCGCCGGCGTATAGAGGTCTGACCGTGGAGCAGCACGAAGCGCTAACAATGACACTGGATTCACTCAGGGCCGAGCTGCAGCGAGCTCAACTCTGGTCCACTACTCGTCCTGCCTTAAGTGCCTTTCATAGTACCATTCCCTTCTTCACGGATACGATGCCATTTGAGCAATGGATACAGTTTGTATTGATTGAACGTTTAGATGAAATGCTCCGTGTTGCGGCGCCGCTACCAGCGCTTAGTGGTGTAGCGGCAATGGCGGAAGTCGTTTGGGCGCAGAAATTGACAGAACGACATTATATTGTCGAGTTGCTGAAGGATTTGGATGAGTTGTTGGGTAGCTGAACTGCAGCGTCTCAGGCATTCAACCTAATGCCGGCCAGACTAAGGTCAACGCTGCAAATAAACCGAAGAGACTCTAGATTGATTCTAGAGCCCCGCGAAGAGTGGTATCACCTGACGAATAAAGTCTTCAAAGAAAAACACCAGTAATCCCGCAATCGCCAAATAGGGGCCGAAGGGGATAGGTTTTGCTTTATCGCGGCCGTAGATGACTATCGCCAATATCCCGAGTAGGGCACCCACAAATGAACTGATAAGAATAATCATTGGCAGTGCCTGCCAACCCATCCAAGCACCCAGCGCCGCTAGGAGCTTAAAGTCACCATAGCCCATTCCCTCTTTGCCGGTCGCCAGCTTGAACAGCCAAAAGATAATCCAAAGCGATAGGTAGCCGGCAACGGCACCCCAAAGGGCTGAATCTAAATCCGTAAACCAACCCAAACTGTTAGCGATCAATCCGGCCCAAAGTAGTGGCAGAGTTAGGGTGTCCGGTAACAAATAGCAATCGATATCGATGGCGATTAAGGCGATTAGAATCCAGATAGCTATGATGACATAAATAACGGGAGCGACAGCGCCCATATACCAAGCTGCAAAGCCAGTAAGTATTCCAGTAGCCAACTCTACTACCGGGTAGCGCCAGTGAATGTTAACACGGCAGCTAGCGCATCGACCTTTGAGCATTAGCCAGCTAATGAGCGGCAAGTTCTGCCAGGGCTTGATGGGCGCATCACAGTTAGGGCAGTGCGAAGCAGGGAAGGCGAGATTGTATTGCTTGCCTGCGGAACCTGCTTCCTCCTCAGAAAATTCAGCGGCCCATTGTGCCTGTAAAATCTTTGGCAGGCGGTGAATGACCACATTGAGAAAGCTACCCACTACCAAGCCCAAAATGGTTGCAATAGCGATGAGATACCCAGGGTTTTGTTGAAATAGCGCCAACATTACATCGCGTTCCCCATGGAGAAGATAGGTAGGTACATAGCAATCAATAGACCCCCTACAAGCACCCCAAGTACGGCCATAATAAACGGCTCCATAAGCGCAGTTAGCTGATCAACGAGGTTATCTACGGCCTCTTCATAGAAGGTTGCAACTTTATCTAGCATGTCGTCCAACGCCCCCGACTCCTCACCGATAGCCGTCATCTGAATAGCAAGGCTGGGGAAAGTGTCGGTTTGGCGCATGGCTACGTTTAGCGCGATACCGGAGCTGACGTCTTCCTTTACCTGCTTTGAGGCATCCCGAAAGACGGCATTACCCGAAGCACCGGCAACTGAGTCTAGTGCGTCAACCAATGGCACACCTGCGGCAAAGGTAGTAGAAAGTGTGCGAGCGAAGCGCGCGATGGCAGATTGCTCTTGAATCGCACCTAGAACCGGGATCTTAAGAATGAACTTATCAACACCGTCGGCAAAGACTTTTGAGCGGGCTTTTGCTTCCTTGAAGACGAGACCAATAATTCCGATACCTATTAACATCTTCCACCAGTTCGCCTGCATGGTTTCCGAAAGACCTAAAACGAAGAGGGTAAAGGCAGGAAGCTCGGCACCGAAGCCCGCAAAGGTGGTGGCAAACTGTGGAACGACTTTTACCAGTAGCACCACGGTCACAATGGCGGCAATCACTAAAACGGCAATAGGGTAGGTCATCGCCTTCTTGATCTTTTTCTTGAGTGATTCAGACTTTTCCTTGTAGGTGGCAACCCGATCCAACATGGTCTCTAAAGCACCGGATTGTTCACCCGCCGCAATCAGTTCACAAAATAGGTCATCGAAATACTTTGGATGCTTGCGAATGGCGTTTGCAAAGCTCTCTCCGCCCGCAACGGTATCTCTTACGTCGGTCATCAACTCTTTCACCCCGGCACTGTCTGAGCCTTCCGCTACAATCTCAAAGGATTGAATCAGCGGCACACCGGCCTTCATCATGGTGGAGAGCTGGCGAGTAAAGAGTGCGATATCCTGAGGCGTAACTTTCTTCGACGCGCCAAACAGTGGCTTGGCTTTGGGGCGGACTTTTTTCGCAATGATCCCCTGTTTGCTCAACAGCGCCTTAGCCGCGGCACTATTCGTTGCGCGAATTTCACCCTTGGTGCTATTGCCTCGGCGATCTGCTCCAGAGTACTCAAATACTTTTTCTTTCGTTGCTGTAGCCATAATAATTAGTCGTTGGTTACTCGGTTGGCCTCTTCGAGGCTAGTTACGCCCATACAGACCTTGCGTAAGGCTGAGGTACGGAGGTTATTGAAGCCGGCTTCGGCAGCGGCATCAGCGATTTGAATTGCGTTTCCTTCTTCCATGATAATCCGAGAGATAGCCGGAGTAATGCGAACTACTTCGTAAATACCAACACGCCCCTTGTAACCCCCGGTACAACCGCCACAACCTTTAAGGTTAGGCTGGAATAATTCCATCTCATCAGGATTGAAACCGCAATCTAAAATACCTTCCTTTTGAAGCACTTCCTCCGGGATGTCCTCTGCCGGTATTTTGCAGCTCTTGCAGAGGCGTCGAGCAAGACGTTGAGCGATAATAAGGTTCACTGAGGTAGCGATATTAAAGGATGGGACGCCCATGTTTGCCAGGCGCGTTAAGGTTTCCGGTGCCGAGTTAGTGTGCAGGGTTGAGAGTACCAAGTGACCGGTCTGCGCCGCCTTAATAGCAATTTCCGCGGTTTCCAAATCTCGGATCTCTCCCACCATCACAATATCCGGATCCTGGCGGAGGAACGAGCGGAGTGCGGTTGAAAAGGTTAGTCCTACCTTCGCGTTGACGTTGACCTGGTTGATACCCTCAAGGTTGATCTCTACAGGGTCTTCGGCGGTGGAGATGTTGCGCTGTTCGGTATTGAGGATGTTGAGGCCGGTATAGAGCGATACGGTTTTACCCGAACCCGTAGGTCCGGTAACCAGAATCATACCCTGCGGCTGATTAAGTGCATCCATGAAGAGTTGCTTTTGCTCATCCTCGTAACCCAATGCATCAATGCCCATCTGCGCACTAGTAGGGTCCAAAATACGCAGTACAATTTTTTCTCCCCACAGCGTAGGTAGCGTGTTAACGCGGAAGTCGATGGCTTTGGTTTTGGATACCTTCAGTTTGATTCGACCGTCCTGCGGTTTACGGCGCTCAGAGATATCCATTTGACTCAGTACTTTAAGGCGCGCTGATATCCGCCCGGCCGTAGCAATAGGTGGTCGAGCGACCTCATGAAGAACTCCATCGGTGCGAAAGCGCACTCTATAGGCTTTTTCGTAGGGCTCGAAGTGTAAATCCGAAGAACCCATTTTAATCGCGTCGAATAGCATCTTATTGATGAATCGAACGATAGGTGTTTCGGAAGCCGCCTCTTCGCTTGTATCATCAGCGACTTCGGTATCCACGGTATCGATATCATCCAGTTCATCGTCATTGAGGTCATCCATACCGGATGTTGCTTCACTGGAAGAACCCTTCAGAAATAGTCCTATTGCCTCAGTAAGGGCTTTATGCTCAACGGTAATGACATCAACACTCATTCCGGTGGCGAATTTGATGTCGTCAAAGACTTCAAAGCGAGCAGGATCACTGGTTGCTATAAACAGGCGGCTGCCGCGAACATATAGAGGAAGAACTTGAAGTTTCTCGATCAATTCTGTCTTAAGAATATCATCGGGGAACATCTCCGAGTTCATTGAGTCCACAGCGAACAGCGGCGAACCATAGGCTTTACTTTGCGAACGGGCTAAAGCCGAATCGCTAATTATTTCATTATTAACTAAGTAGGCAATAGTGCTGCTTTCCTCTCGTTTGAGTAACGGGGGAAGCTCTTCTAATTGCTCTTCGGTTAGCAGTTGTTCCTCTGCCAACCGCTTTAAGAGGTTGGCGTCATTTTGCGTATAAGCCATAGCAAGTTTTCGTCGTTGTGATTTAAAGTTAGCTTACCCCAAATCCTAGTCTCTAAACAGCACCATTAAGGCGGAAAAGGTGATGGTGTTAGAAAATTAGTAAGAAGGGCTTGTTGTCAGAGTGTTAGCGGTTTAGTTGGCTAGTTAACAATTACTGTAATCCAGGTGACATTAATCGTCGTGATGGCTGATCTTTTGGTGACGCAAATTGTCGGTGGGTCGATTCTTAAAACTGACTTTGATCTCACTGAAATTGCCTACTTAGAAAAAAAGCAATAGCGTTGCCCTGAAAAATAGCCTGTTAAAAGGTGGTAAGTGGTTACTGATGTGAAATTGGCACGGTAAATGCTTGTGTTCCGACTAACAGCAGTTTTCGCTGTGATGCGATAAAATTTTATAATGGAGAATTATCATGAAAAATCAAAAGGGTTTTACCTTAATTGAATTGATGATCGTTGTTGCGATCATTGGTATTTTGGCAGCAGTAGCTATTCCTCAGTACCAGAACTACGTTGCGCGTTCTGAGGCGGCTTCAGGCCTAGCGTCGATCAGTCCGCTTAAAACTGCAGCTGAGGAGGCAATTCTTCGCGCCGCAACAATCACTGCCGATGATGAAGCTACCCTAGGTTATGACGCGGATGGCAATACTTTGGGTGACATTTCGAACTCAACGGTAACATCCGGCGTTATGTCAATTACTTTCAGTTTTGACGCTGCCTCATCATCGCCAGCGGTGGGTGGCGCAAACATCGTTTTGACTAGAGCCGACACGGGCACGTGGACCTGTACCACGACTATCGATGAGACGATTCACCACCCGAAAGGTTGTGGTGCAGGATCTTAAGTTTGACTGATCTGTTAGAAAGAAAAGAGGGAGGGGCTAGCCCCTCCCTCTTTTTCGTTGGTTAGCTCGGTACTTAGATGCAGTACCCTGTAATTATCTGAATATTGCTGAAGTTAGCCGTTTTCTTGTTGTTCGTTTAGAAAGTTCAATACATTATTGCTGTCGAAGTATTTGAAGTGCTAGGTCGTCCTTAAATGTAAAGATCATAATTCCGACTCCAAAGGTTGTTAGTGCTCTAGTATAATCTTTAGCTCGTTAGCGTTGGCCCTCTTATACTCTTATACTCTTATACTCTTATACTCTTCGACTCTTTACTAACTGTTTTAGGTATCCATCCTAGTTGGAGTTTCAAAAACATATGAACAAGATAGCCCCCCTTCGTATCGGGATGGATTGCCTTCTAATCTCAATACTTTGGTTGCTTTCAGACTCGGTCGGTTTGTTGCAGCGATTCCCTAGCACAGTTATCGACTTCAACTATGTAGTTTCTCAGTTAGGGTTCGCCGAGCTATTGCCACTTCTGAAGACTCTGTTCCTTGAGTTGGTGCTCCTTCTTTTAGTAAATTTACCAATAGTCTGGTTGATACATAGGTTCGCAAAGCCGATTCCCAAGATTAGATTTTTACTAATTGTACTAAGTCAATTAGCGGCAATTACCTTGGTCTCGTTACTAAATGTTGAGAGTACTTATTCGCTGTTCAAAAGCTTTACTTTAAATCTTGGTTCGCTAATCTGCTGCCTAGCACTGTTCTTCTATTTCTTGAATCAAGGTTTGCAATTAGCTACGTTTGTTTTGCTTTCGAGTTCTTTAGCAGCAGGCTTTTTGGTATATGGGAGTCTGTTAACGGATGCGGAGCCCCAAGTCACGGAGCAACCAAACATTTTTCTAATTGGGGTGGATTCGCTTCGTTTAGATACATTTGATTTAGCATCGGGTGGTGTATTTGAACAGCTCCGCGAGAGTGGTGTATTTTATACAAACATATATACACCGATGGCGAGAACACACGTAGCGCTTACTAGCCTATTAACTGGACTTCAACCCATCGAGCATGGTGCACGTTTTAATTTAATGGCTCCGAAGAATTGTGCTTTGGATAGATCATTGCCGGCAAAGTTGAAAGCTATTGGCTACAAAACGTTTTTCGCGATGGACGAGCGTCGGTTTTCGAATATATCAGAAAGTTATGGTTTTGATGTAACCGTCGGTCCTCAGCCGGGAAGTTCTGAGATGATATTATCCTCCTTTGTAAAGCATCCATGGGCTGTGTTACTTAATCAGTTTCGATGGGTAAGTGACTTCTATTCTTACAGAGTAATTAATAGGGCAAGGCCTGATATGTATGAGGCTAATATTTTTACTACTCAAATCCTCGATCAGTTAGTTGGCGAAGAAAAATCAATATTTGCACATACTCATTTCACCTTGGCGCATTGGCCCTATGTCAATGATCCAGAACCTCACGGAGAGTATTCAATCGATGATAACTACTTATTGTCGATACAAGAGGTTGAGACTCAGATTGGCGACTATATTGATACACTTACTGTCATGGGGCTTTTAGATAATGCGTTAGTTTATTTCTACTCAGATCACGGAGAGAGCATAAAAATGACCGACCAGCCTATTGGTTACTTTAAAGAGCATAGCGTTGCTGGAACTGGGCATGGCACATCAGTTCTTAGTGAAGCTCAATATCGAGTACCTGTAGTCTTTTTACAGTATAGGAATGGAAAGGTAGTAAGTAGGTCAGGCAGGAGTGATGAGTTAGGGTCACTTGTAGAAATCTATGAATCATTATTAGCGCAAGTTGAGTCTTCTGTTGCCGGTTTGATTCATGGCGCACCTAATTTATCCTCGGAGGCAGTTTACTTGGAAACTGGGCGTGTTTCGCCGTCATTATTCTTGGATTCCTTGAACGAATCCCGGATTATTGAGGAAAATCTAACGCAATTCGTGCTGGAGGGGCCGGCGGTGGTTTTCGACCAAAGCCAGGTTGTTAGTGAGCTAGGCAAAAAGCAGGTGGCAAGGGTTACGCCTTCGGCGGTTTTAAGTTATTCGGGAAGGCAGAATTGTTTCAAGTTTTCATCGGAAGGGTATGGAGGCTTCGGTGAATGCATATCTAAAGAGGATCTAGATGTCGAGTGGACTAGAACCGCTATGCAACTCGAAGAGCTTGTTAGAATACCTTACTATGAAGGTTGTTCGTCGGTACTTTAATTTCGCGGTGACTGAAATTGTAGTGTAATAGTAGCCCATCTAAGAACTGCAGGATCAACCCACCCGCATACTCAAATCCAACGCCTTAACATCCTTCGTCAGCGCCCCAATGGAAATAAAATCAACGCCGGTTTCAGCAATGGGACGCAACGTCTTATCCGTCACATTACCTGAAGCCTCAAGCTTGGCACGCCCATCATTCATTTCCACCGCAGTACGCAGATCCGCAAGGCTGAAGTTGTCCAACATGATGATATCAGCATCGGCATCTAACGCTTCCTGATACTCGTGAAGGTCTTCCACTTCAACTTCTACCGGCTTACCTGGCGCAATCTCGTGGGCGCGGCTAACGGCCTGTTGAATGCCGCCGCTGGCGGCGATGTGGTTCTCTTTGATCAGGAAAGCATCGTAAAGGCCTACTCGATGGTTGAAGCACCCTCCACAGCTAACCGCGTACTTTTGAGCGTTGCGAAACAGTGGGATAGTTTTGCGAGTGTCGAGAATCTTCACACTCGTCCCTTCAACCATATCTGCGTAGCGGCGACAGGTTGTTGCGGTACCACTTAACATTTGTACGAAGTTCAGCGCAGCGCGTTCGCCGGTAAGTAGGCTTCGGCTGCTGCCACTGAGGGTATATAAAGTTTGATTTGGCTCAAGGCGATCGCCATCTTCCACGGCAAAATTAATTGTCACGCTAGGGTCCAGCTGTTTGAATACTTCAAGTACCCATGCTTTGCCCACGAACACACCACCTTCACGCGTAATTATGCGCGCTTCACTCATCGCCTCAGCGCTAATCAACTGTGCGGTGATATCACCCGATCCCACATCCTCAAGCAGAGCTTGAGATACTTGGTTGGCGATGTCTTCAGCGCTGAGAAGATGGGCGGCAATGCTCATGGTATGTCCCTTGGTTAGCTGGTGTTGGTGTCGGTTTGCAGGAGATAGGACCGTTGTTAGGGCTTGCCTCCTAATTGGTCGAATTCTAGCACAGCAATTCAGCGAGGTAATAATGCTAGCCCTTAATGGCGCAATATTTTCTCAAGGGTTGAAGAGAGCCGCCATTAGAGTTTCTATAGGAGCGCCTATGAGCGCGTCAATGAAAACTGAACGATGACAGCTTTAAACGCAGGGCTATCTAAGCTAAGCGCCACTGAAGTACGAATATAGCTTGAGCTCAGGCGCCCTTGAACTCAGGATAATAGCCCCCCATACTGCTATTTAAAGAATTCGAGGAGATGTCATCATTGCAGTGGGACGGTTGGTTAGCGAATACTCAGAAACGGGTGTCGCCTAATTTTAATGCGCGGCCGAGCGGCGAGGTAGACTTGCTCGTAGTCCACTGTATCAGTTTGCCCGAGGGTAGTTATGGCGGCCCGTGGGTGGATAAGTTGTTTCTAAATCAGATTCGCGGCAATGAGCACCCTTCCTTTGCAGATCTTGAAGGATTGGAAGTTTCGGCACATTTTTTTATCACCAGAGACGGTAGGCTAAGCCAATACGTGAGTTGTCTTGAGAGGGCTTGGCATGCGGGTTTATCGTCCTTTAACGGTCGCTCAAACTGTAATGACTTTTCGCTGGGCGTTGAGTTGGAAGGTTGTGATGAGGATGGGTACGAGAAGATTCAGTATCAGGTGCTCGTTGATTTAGTAAAGCAGTTACAGGGATATTTCCCGGCCCTCACGTTAGATAGAATAGTGGGGCATGAACACATAGCGCCAGGACGAAAGACCGATCCCGGACCGCACTTTGCTTGGCAGAAATTTAGGGAAGAATTGGAGAAGGCATGAGTTTCTTTGTAGTGTTAGTGGTGTATTTGCTTTATCGCAAGGGCGAAGGTTGGCATCGCCTGCAGCGCCGTGTTTGGTTGGGGAATTGGTGGAATATCACCGGTGATAAGGGTACCGCTGCTAGCAGAATTATCTATTTGGCAATTCCGTTAGGCGGGCTTTTCTTCGCTTACTGGCTGCTGTCGCCGATGGGCATGATGGGGAGTTTGGCGCTTGTCCTTATTGATCTCTTCGTCCTGGTGCAGATCCTCGGAGAACAGTCCCTCCGCGCTCATTTCGATGACTATCGTGAGCAGCTGGTAGCGGGTGAGATGATGGAAGTTGGTGCGCGAGCGGCCAAGGACCTTGGCTACGATAGCCCTACGGACAGCGAAGGCGCCTATAAGCTAGTTTGGCAGGCGTTGGCTCGTCGTGCCTTCATTGATTTCTTCGCAATTCTCTTCTGGTACTGGCTGGGCGAAAGTTTCTTTGGTTTAGGTGCGCTCTTTGCGATGGCTTGGCGACTTATCTTTATTGGCGCAGCGCACGATAAGTGGTTCTTTAAATTGCGGCATATAGCCGGGTGGGTCCCGGCGCGCTTAGCATTGTTGGGCTATGCGTTTGTGGGGAATTTCAGTACCACCCTGCCTGTGCTTATGCAGTCATTAACTGATTTTCACATTCGTACAAGTCGACTACTTTGTGACGGAGCAAAGGCAGCGCTAGTGATTGATAATGACGCGCACGATGAGGGTGAAAAGTCCTTAGAGCGCCTCTTTCAATTAGTGCAAAATGCGGAACTCGTATGGTTGGCGGCCTTCAGTCTTCTTGCCATAGCCGGTGCATAGATGACTCGCCACGGAAGTAGTTAGGGTAATGGTTGACGTGGATCCCCATAATGCGGATCGGCTGGAAGGCTGGTGCCATTACCTTCAGTTTGAGGCTGGTTTATCGAAACTTTCCTGCGAAAGTTACCGTCGTGATGTCAGCCAATTCATTCGCTTTACTGATATCTCACTTGATCGTTTCAAAAGCGATGATGTGAAACATTGGTTGAGTAATGGCTTTACTGAAGAAGCTTCGGCTAAGTCACAGGCAAGACGGCTGTCGAGTTTGCGCAACCTCTGCCTGTGGTTAATCAGTAGTAATTATCGCAGTGATAATCCCTGTGCAAATATTGACTTGCCTAAACTTGGTAGGCGACTCCCCAAGGATATTAGTGAACAACAGGTTGAGCTCTTATTGGCTGAACCTGATACGAGCACGCCGCTAGGATGCAGGGATCGGACGATGCTCGAACTTATGTACGCAACTGGATTGCGGGTATCCGAGCTCGTAAATTTGTCGCGACTATCGCTTAATATCAACCAAGGTATTATTCGGGTAACGGGGAAGGGCGCTAAGGATAGGCTAGTTCCGTTAGGCGAGGAGGCTGAGGAGTGGCTGGTTCTTTACATGAAAAGCGCACGATCGGAGCTGTTAAAAGGACGGCAAAGTGACGTATTATTCCCCTCCACACGAGGGACGATAATGACTCGCCAGACGTTCTGGTATCGAATCAAAAAGTACGCGGCGGCTATTGGGTTAGAAGAGGCAATTTCTCCCCACGTTCTGCGCCATGCATTTGCGACCCATTTACTTAATCACGGTGCTGATTTAAGAGCGGTACAAATGTTATTGGGGCACAGCGACTTATCCACCACCCAGATTTACACACACGTTAGTAGAGCCCGATTAGGGGAGGTGCATCGCACCCATCACCCGCGAGGCTAAAGAGAGAAGTGATATCATGAAGTTGTTTAACATTGCGTTGGTCGTCGTGGCCCTCGGTTTATCTGTACCATCGATTGGTCAGGCGTTAGCTCCTCAGGCAGAGGAAACTGTCGCCCGTGCCCAGGCTAATCTGCAACGTATTTATCCTCAGGTCCCCTGGGGTACGCCAGAGCCGTCGTCCATCGAAGGCTGGTTAGTTGTACCGATCATTGGCTCTGCAGAGACTATTTATGTCTCGAATGATGGTGAGCATCTATTCACTGGGAAAGTATTCCGTATCAGTGGTAATTCGCCAGTAGATATCGCCGAAGAGCAATTAATGCCTGAGCGTGCTGAGAAGCTAGCAAGTTATGACCTGAGTGAAGCGTTGGTTTATCCTGCCAGCTCCGAGAAAAAGGCGCGTATTTATGTCTTTACCGATGTGTCCTGCGGCTATTGTCGCCGTTTCCACGGTCAACTCGATGAGCTTAACGAGGCCGGCGTAGAAGTCGTTTATTTAGCTTATCCACGCGATACGCAAAGCCGACAACCTACTGCCTATCGCACTATGACAGGCGTCTGGTGCTCGCGTGATCCCAAGGGCTCATTGAATGAAGCGTTTGAAGGTGAATCATTCCAGCAAGCCAATTGCTCGGATGCGGTTCGCGATCAGTACAATTTCGGCATGTCACTGGGCGTAAATTCTACCCCACATATTTTCCTTGAAGACGGAACCAAAATTCCGGGTGCGCAGCCTACCGAGGTCCTGCTTCAACAATTGGGAATATAAACCATAAGTTAGTGTAATTGACCTAACTCGGGTGTCTGATACTCTCGGTTTAACTGGGGAACTTATCCCGAAAAAATATTGAGGTTCAGCGTGAAAGTAGTCAAGTTAGGTCTATGTGGTTTAGGTACGGTTGGTAGCGGCGTTGTAAACATATTCGAACGCAATGCTGATCTCATTCGCCGAAGAACGGGCAAGCGAGTGGTGATTCATCACATTGGCGCCCGTTCCGACTCCACCAAGTGCGATGTGAGCAAGATCAAGGTGAGCCGCGATATTTTTGCGGTGGCCAATGATGGTGAAGTTGATATCGTTCTGGAACTCATTGGTGGCACTACTGTTGCGAAAGATTTGGTAGAAACGGCGCTCAAGAACGGCAAGCACGTGGTGACCGCGAACAAAGCACTGATTGCGGAACATGGTGATGCGCTGTTTAAACTCGCTGAAGAATGTGAAGCGGTGCTGCGTTACGAAGCGGCTGTCGCCGGTGGTATCCCCATTATCAAGACGCTTACTGAAGGACTATCAGCGAATGAGATCCACAGCATTGTGGGGATCATTAACGGCACGGGTAACTTCATCCTCAGCGCGATGACTAACGAGGGGAAAACCTTTGAAAGTGCCCTCGCTGAGGCCCAGCGCCTCGGTTATGCCGAGGCCGATCCCACCTTTGATGTGGAGGGGATTGATGCAGCTCACAAACTGCAGATCCTCGCTTCCCTTGGCTTTGATAAGCCGTTTGAATTTGGTTCGGTGTCCACTGAGGGGATTAGTAAAATCACCCCCGCTGATATCGAATACGCGAGAGAACTCGGCTACCGTATTAAGCACCTTGGTATCGCGCGCCGACGTCACCATGGCTTCGAGCTTCGGGTTCACCCAGCCTTGGTTCCGGTGAAGCACAGCTTGGCCAATGTTGACGATGCGCTGAATGCCATTTTCATCTACGGGGATGCAGTCGGCGGAGTGCTATCTGTTGGCGCTGGAGCCGGGTCAGAACCTACCGCGTCAGCGGTTATTGCCGATGTGGTTGATGTGGTGAAAGCAGGTGAAGCTGCTCGCGTTATTCGCCCAAAGCAATCTACAGGCAAAGTGTTGCCTCTTGAGGACGCTGAGTCTAGTTACTACATCCGCTTCAAGGCTACCGATAAAGCCGGTGTTATGGCGGCCATTACGGGTGCTTTCTCAAATCATGGAATTAGCCTTGAGGCTATCTCCCAGAAGGAGAAGCAAAGTTCCGAGGATGATCAGGTTACCGTTGTACTCCTAACCCATGGAGTGCGTGAGTGGTTGTTTAATCAGGCTCTGATAGACCTTAAAGCGCTGGATAGCGTGGTAGGTGATATCGCAATGATCCGCGTAGAGACACGTTTTTAAGGTTAATGCTATGAAGTATCAAAGTACCCGAGGTGCCGCCGAGCAACTATCGTTCGAAGACGTGCTGCTAAAAGGTTTAGCGAATGATGGTGGTCTATTTGTCCCCACCGAGCTACCAACGTTCAGCCATGATGACCTCACGCGCTTAGCGACGCTGAGTTATGAAGCGCTAGCCTTCGAAATCATGTGGCCATTTGTTGAGGGCTCTATCTCAGCGGAAGATTTCCGTGCCCTAATTGATGATGCCTACGCTCAATTCAATCACTCCGCGATTGCGCCATTAATACAGATTGATCAACGCACGTGGGTATTGGAGTTATTCCACGGTCCAACCCTTGCGTTTAAGGACTTCGCCCTGCAACTTCTGGGTAGATTACTTAATCACTTCCTTACTCAACGTAACCAGCATGGCGTGGTGATGGGGGCAACCTCGGGTGATACCGGATCAGCGGCAATTGAAGCTTGTGTGGCCTGTGACCACCTCGATATCTTTATTCTGCATCCTCACCAGCGTGTATCAGAAGTTCAGCGCCGCCAGATGACGACGGTACTGTCAAAGAATGTCCATAATATCGCGTTAGAAGGTCACTTCGACAACTGTCAGCAGATGGTGAAAACTAGCTTTGCCGATCAGTCCTTCCTGCCGGAAGGGCGTCAGTTAATTGCGGTCAACTCCATTAACTGGGCGCGTATCATGGCGCAGATTGTTTACTACTTCTCGTCAGCACTCGCCCTTGGAGCTCCGCAAAAGCACATCAGTTTCAGTGTGCCGACCGGCAACTTCGGCGATATCTATGCCGGTTATCTAGCGAAGAAAATGGGCTTGCCTATCGGCCAGTTGGTGGTGGCAACGAATGCGAATAACATTCTGCATCGCGCTATTGCGGCCAACGATTACTCCAAGCAGGGGCTACAGAAAACCTATTCGCCGTCCATGGATATCATGGTGTCGAGTAACTTCGAGCGACTGCTTTTTGATGCCTTCAGCCAAGACGGCGATGCGCTCAAGACGCAGATGGAAGCCTTTGCCGAAACCGGTGAGCTATCTCTTCCTGTCGAGGTATATCAGAATGTGATTACTCACTTTAGCTCTGCGGCCTTAGATGATGAAGATACCTTAACGTGGATTCGCGACACCTTTACGCATTCTGGCTACCTGGCAGACCCTCACACGGCTATTGGCATTGGCGCGGGCGCCGCTTGTCGTCGCAGTGAAGATGAGGTAATGGTATGCTTAGCCACAGCACACCCAGCTAAATTCGACGAGGCCGTAAAAGCCTCTGGGGTAAATCAAGAGGTGGTGCTTCCCGCTCATCTGACTGATTTGCTTGAACGCGAGGAGTCCTATGAGGTTATCGAGAATAACTTGGAAACCGTGCAATCGTGGATTCAGCAACAGGTGAACATCTAGTCAATATTCAGCGTCGCAAGGCGCTGAGCGATCCGCTTCCCCAATATCCCGAGCTACTCGCTCGGGTGCTATCTCACCGTGGTATTCAGTCCGATGCTGAACTGCCGCAATCTCTCGCACAGTTACTACCGCCGCCCAAAATGAAGGGGCTTGCTCAGGCAGCTGCCCTGGTCGCGGACACGATTGCCATGCAAAAACGTATTCTCATTGTGGGTGATTTCGACTGTGACGGTGCAACGAGCGTTGCCTTAGGTATGCTTGGCCTGCCCGCATTGGGAGCTGTTCACGTTGATTACCTCGTGCCGAATCGCTTTGAGTTTGGTTATGGGCTGTCGCCGGAAATAGTTGAAGTGGCGCGCGAGCGATCACCCGATATGTTAATTACAGTAGATAATGGTATTTCCAGTGTGGAGGGCGTCGCGCTAGCTCGCAGCTACGGCTGGGAAGTTGTGGTGACTGATCATCATCTACCCGGGGATCAGCTTCCTAGCGCCTCGGCGATTGTTAATCCCAACCAGCACGGTTGCGAATTCCCCTCTAAAAACCTAGCGGGGGTAGGCGTGATGTTCTACCTGCTTATTGCGCTTAGGTCAGAACTCCGAGCCCGCGGGGAAACTGCGGTTGAACAGGTGAATCTGGCCCAGTGGCTAGATATCGTGGCGGTGGGAACGGTAGCCGATGTGGTGCCACTAGATGCCAACAACCGCTTGCTCGTTAGTCAGGGCTTGGCGCGAATTCGTAGCGGCCGATGCCGACCTGGTATCAAGGCGCTGTTGCAAATCGCTAAACGTGACCCAGCTGTGAGTAAGGCTACGGACTTAGGCTTTGCCGTGGGACCACGACTCAATGCGGCAGGCAGACTCGATGATATTAGTGTGGGGATTCGCTGCCTACTCACTGACGACGACTCCCAGGCTATGGTGCTTGCCGATCAACTCAACCAATACAACGTCTCGCGCCGCGAAATTGAGGCGTCAATGCAGGCTGAAGCGGCCATCGCCGTCAAGGCGATTAAGCTCGCGGGTGATTTACCCTGGGGGTTGTGCGTCTACGAGCCTACTTGGCATGCGGGTGTTGTCGGTATCGTTGCGTCACGGCTAAAGGAACAGCATCACCGTCCCGTCATTGTCTTCGCCGATGAGGGTGAGGGTTATATCAAAGGGTCCGGGCGAAGTATTCCCGGTTTGCACTTGCGTGACGCACTAGATCAGGTAGCGAAGCAAGCGCCTGAGGTGCTCAAGAAGTTTGGTGGCCACGCGATGGCGGCAGGATTAAGTATTCAGAGCAATCATTTCGAGCGATTCTGCGAGCTATTCGATGAAGTGGTTCGAGGGCAATTAACTCACGATGATCTGACCGAAACGATGTTTTCTGACGGTTCACTCGCCAGTACTCAACTGCACACGGAAAATGCTAAATTGCTGTCAACGTCGCAACCGTGGGGGCAGGGCTTCCCAGAGCCGAGCTTTGACGGAGAATTCTGGGTGGTCTCCAGCAAGTTGCTGCAGGATAAGCACCTGAAACTGACCTTAGCACCGGTTGATAATCGCCAGCATCTGGTTGACGGTATCCTGTTTAATTATCAAACAGCAGAGCGCCGGTGGCATGAGCAAACCTCAAAGATCCGCGCGGTGTATCAGCTTGATGTGAATCGTTGGCGAGGTAATGAATCGTTACAACTGATGTTGCGCCACTTGGAGGTGGTCTACGATTGATAGCCATTGATTTCACCGTGCTTTGGCAGGAGTGACTTTCGCTCGCTATACTCGCAAACAACATGATTTTTTTATGGCTTTGAAGTAGAATCGCCGCCTAATTCGAATTTGATAATGGTTAGCCGCTAAATGGAAATTAATCCGATCCTCAATACCATCAAAGATGTCCGCGAACGCGTTGATATCTTGAGGGGGTATCTTTGACTATGCCAACAGGAAAGACCGACTTGCAGAAGTTGAGCTAGAGCTTGGCGAACCGTCCGTTTGGGACGATCCAAAACTGGCTCAAGAGCTGGGCAAAGAACGCTCGCTACTCGAAGGTGTCGTCAAGACCATCGATGACGTTGACGCAGGTATCAATGATGTCTCAGACCTACTTGAGCTAGCCGTTGAAGAGGATGACGAAGATACCGTTGCCGAGGTTGAGGCAGAACTAGCTAATATCGTAGCACTGTTGGAAGAACTCGAGTTTCGCAGGATGTTCTCCAACGAGATGGACCCCAACAATTGCTTCCTGGATATTCAGTCTGGCTCCGGCGGAACGGAAGCTCAAGATTGGGCCGAAATGCTCCTGCGCATGTACCTTCGCTGGGGTGATTCGAAGGGCTTTAAGACAAGCTTGGTGGAATGCTCGGCTGGTGATGTAGCCGGTGTTAAGAGTGCGACCATTCAGTTTGAAGGCGAGTATGCCTACGGTTGGCTACGCACCGAAACCGGCGTACACCGCTTGGTTCGCAAGAGTCCCTTTGACTCTGGTGGTCGTCGACATACGTCGTTTACCTCAGTATTCGTGTCGCCGGAAATCGACGATAATATCGAAATTGAAATTAACCCTGCCGATTTGCGTACCGATACCTATCGGGCATCGGGAGCGGGTGGACAGCACGTTAACACCACTGATTCAGCGGTGCGTATTACCCACGAACCTTCGGGAATTGTAGTGCAGTGTCAGAGCGAACGTTCACAGCACCAAAACCGTGACCGTGCTATGAAGCAGTTAAAGGCCAAACTTTATGAGTCTGAACTGCAAAAGCGTAGCGCTAGTGCGCAGGCGCTGGAAGATACCAAGTCGGATATTGGCTGGGGAAGCCAGATTCGCTCGTATGTACTGGATGATCAGCGTATTAAAGATCTCCGTACCAGCGTGCA
This sequence comes from uncultured Umboniibacter sp., assembly GCF_947497555.1. NCBI lineage: Bacteria > Pseudomonadati > Pseudomonadota > Gammaproteobacteria > Cellvibrionales > Cellvibrionaceae > Umboniibacter > uncultured Umboniibacter sp. The sequence goes on along the minus strand of NZ_CANMGY010000003.1, from coordinate 110,264 downwards.
GTCATCGAATTGTAATGCCGTTCTCGACGGCGATATTGACCAATTTATTGTCGCCAGTTTGAAGAGCGGCCTGTAGGAAAATCAATGAGTAATAGTAGCGAAGAAAACAAGCTAGTAGCCGAACGCCGAGCGAAGCTAAATGGTCTGCGTGAGCGCGGCAATGCCTTTCCGAATGATTGGCGTCGAGATGCCCTAGCGGCCGACCTGCAAAAGCAGTTTGCTGAGCACGACAAGCCAACCCTTGAAACACTGGGTCACCGTGTGAAGGTAGCGGGTAGAATCATGCGTAAGCGCGGTGCCTTTATGGTACTGCAGGACGTTTCTGGTCAGATCCAGCTGTACATCAACCGCAAGGTGCTATCGGAAGCCGAAGCTGCTGATGTTAAAACTTGGGATATCGGTGATATTGTCGGCATCGAAGGTCCGGTGCAGCGTTCGGGAAAGGGTGATCTTTTCGTGGATATGCACAGTGTCGTGATGTTGACTAAAAGCCTTCGTCCACTTCCAGACAAGTTCCATGGCTTAACTGACACTGAGCAGCGCTACCGTCAACGCTATGTTGACCTGATCATGAATGAAGATTCGCGTAATGTCTTCGCTACGCGTTCAGCTGTTATTCAGTCTATCCGTAACTTCCTGGGCGAAAAGCACTTCATGGAAGTGGAAACTCCCATGATGCATGTGATTCCAGGTGGCGCTTCGGCACGTCCGTTCGTGACCCATCACAATGCCCTAGATATGGACCTCTACTTGCGCATTGCCCCTGAGCTTTACCTGAAGCGTTTGGTCGTGGGCGGGTATGAGCGTGTTTACGAAATCAACCGTAACTTCCGTAACGAAGGTCTTTCAACACGTCACAACCCTGAGTTCACCATGTTGGAGTTCTACCAAGCGTACGCGGATTACCGTGACTTGATGGATCTTACTGAAGGGATGATTCGCCAGGTGTGCCTAGACGTATTGGGCTCAACGGACGTTGTGAACACTACCAAGAATACTGATGGTGAAGTGGTTGATTCGGTGACCTACGAATTCGGCAAGCCGTTTGCCCGTCTAAGCATGTTTGATTCGGTATTGGCTTACAATCCCACCCTGAAGGCTGAGGATATTAATACCCTTGAAGGTATTACGGCCGTAGCGAAGTCGTTGGGCGTTAAAGTTGAAGCGCGTTATGGCTACGGTAAGATCTTAACTGAAGTCTTTGAGGAGACGGTTGAAGCACGTTTGATTCAGCCTACCTTTATTACCGATTACCCAACCGAAGTATCGCCGCTTGCTCGTCGTAGCGATGACAACCCAGATGTGACGGATCGTTTTGAGTTCTTTATCGGCGGTCGCGAAATTGCTAACGGTTTCTCGGAGCTTAACGATGCTGAAGATCAGGCGTCTCGCTTTGCCGCTCAGGTAGCGGACAAGGACGCCGGTGATGATGAAGCCATGCACTTTGACCATGACTATATTCGCGCGTTGGAATATGGCTTGCCGCCAACAGCTGGTGAGGGTATTGGTATTGATCGGTTAGTGATGTTGTTAACCAATAGCCCATCGATTCGCGATGTATTGCTATTCCCACACATGCGTCCTGAGTGATTGTTTAGTGTGAGCTAGCGAGAATAAGAAAGGCCGAATCAGTGACTGATTCGGCCTTTTTACTTATCGCCTCGGTGATGCCAGAGATTTGCTCGGCGATACCATCAACGTATATGTCGGCCTATGAGCTAATAGTGGCCAAGCTAATGGTCATACACAGCGCGAGCTTTGCTCTTCGATAATTGAGCATGTCCATATTGGACATCCTTTGATTGGCTTACTTGCGAGGCGATGGAGAGTCTGATGTGATCCTGCGCCAAGCCTTCGGCGCCATGCCGGACCAACGTTTAAACGAACGACTGAAGGCGCTGTCTTCCGAGTAGCCTAAGTAATTGGCGATTATCCCTAACTTGAACGCGGGATTCTTAAGGTAACCGCGCGCACGATCAAAACGAACGGCGTCGAGGACATTTCTGAAGGTGGTACCGGCTTCCTTCAACTGGCGTTGAAGTTGGCGCCCCGAGACATTAAATCTCGCCGCAACGCTTTCAAGGGAAGCGTCTTCCAAATTGAGTTGCTCGCGAATAACAGCCAGGATAGCAGTCAACTTTTTCGCCGGCCTTAACTGTGCTGAACTAACGGGTTGAGTAAGTAATTCCGGAGCGAAATGAAGCGCGGTTCTACCTGACTCAACCATAACGGGGCGATGATAGTTGCCTTCATGGTATTCCGAGACAACCCAGCTACGAATCGAGCTCGAGCGATTAGTAAGTTGGCAAATCAATTGATCAATTAAACTTAACGCATGGATTTGTGCACTTAATGGAAGTGTCTGTTCACTAACCAGCTCGATAGAAGCGGTATCCGCAGTCACATTACTTCTGTAGGAAACACCCGGTAGCAAATGGGCGCAGCGCTCGCTAAATTCCATAAGCTTTGCAGAGACATTTTTCATACTTAGAATGTTGCTGTTATAGCCCCTGAACAGGCTACTTACATGCAGTTCACCCAGGATGGCACTAAAATTAGGCTGGTTGAAACGTTCTTTGCACTCATCGACTACGCGGTGGTAGGTATCGATAGGCAGATAGCTGTCAGGGATATCAAGCTTTGAAAAGTCGATGTCGAATTTCTCAAGTAGCTTACTGGGAGACGAGCCAAATACCACCACTAAATCCGCGATGTTTTTAAACACTGATGAGTGAACAAGTAATCCAGTTTGCATGATTAGTGCTTTAGCTCAAGCTCGTCTGACATCATATCGTCCCAGACCGGCTCCCCCGGAATGGCGTGCCCTTCACTGGCCCATTCACCGAGATCAATGAGTTTACAGCGATCGCTGCAAAACGGGCGGTAGGGTGACGAAGTGTCATAGCTGTGGGCAATGCCACAGGTTGGGCAGTCCACAAGTGGTGTTGATGCCGTTGACGTCTTCTTAGTCATAAATAGTTCTCATGAAACATCGCGCGGTATAAGCGCTTCGTGAAATTGTTGCAGTGCATTATGTAACTGCTCAAGCGAGCCACTATTGTCGATCACATAATCAGCTTTGTCGAGTCGCTTTTTTCGCTGCAGCTGAGCAGCCATGATGGCCTCCACCTGTTTCTCGCTGACGCCGTCTCTACTAAGCGTTCGCTGTCGCTGTGTTGCTTCATCAACGTCAATCACGAGTACTTGATCACAGAGTTCACTCTGTTTGGTTTCAAAAAGCAATGGAGATGACAGCACCGCATAAGGCCCATCGGCGTTTTGCAGTTGGGTCTGAATTTCGTTTCGTATCAATGGATGTAGCAGTGCTTCCAACCACGATTTTTGCTCAGGGTCAGAGAAAATGAGCTGTCGCAGGGCTGCTCTATCTAAACTTCCGTCGGCTGACTTTAGGCGCTCGCCGAAGTGCGAAAAAATCGCCTGCAGTGCTGGGCGCCCAGGCTGAACGACAACGCGCGAGCAAAGGTCGGCATCAACAACCGTGACACCCAACTGTTGAAGGTGGTCTGTTGCGGCCGATTTACCGCTACCGATTCCGCCTGTTACGCCTAAAATCATCTGAATTATCTCTATTGAAGCGGCTCTAGTTTAGCGTTTTATGGACATTAATACTATGTAATCGCGGCCCGCGTGTTGAGCAGTGGGTTTAGAGCAGCTACTATGAAAGCCTATAGCCATAAATATGATAAATAGGACGTTTTCGATGAAGAATGTATTTTCTATAGCGGCTGCAGCAAGTCTTTTCACAATGACGATATCGGGTTGCACTGATGAGACAGTATCGAGTCAAAGTATTGATCAAAATGTTAATCAGTGGACGATTGATGGCCAGCGAGACCTCGCGAATGCACTGAATCAGCAGCCGATTAATAAACGAGCAAAGAATGTCATCTTTTTCATTGGTGATGGTATGGGTATCACCACTCAAACCGCAGCGCGTATTTTAGAAGGGCAGCTAAATGGGCAGGATGGCGAAGAAAATTTGCTCAGCTTCGAGACGCTCCCTTACACCGCGCTAGTGAAGACGTACACGACTAATCATCAGGTGTCTGATTCAGCGGGCACGGCTACAGCCTTTCATACTGGAGTGAAAACTAAGTCCGGAGTTATTGGGCTCTCTGAATTTGCGGATTACGGCGTCTGCGAAGGTCAGGCGGAACATGAAGTGACTAGTTTACTCAAAATGGCGGAAGACCGAGGTATGGCCACCGGATTGGTCAGTACTGCTAGGATCACCCATGCGTCACCGGCCGCGGCGTATGCCCATGCTGCTAGCAGAGGTTGGGAAACCGATACAGATATGCAACCTGCCGATATAGAGATGGGTTGTGTCGATATCGCTCGGCAGCTGATCGAGTTCTCACACGGCGATGGCGTTGACGTGATCCTGGGGGGAGGTCGTCGTGGCTTCCTGCCAAATACCGTGACCGACCCGGAATACCCGGATCAGAAAGGCCGACGCGAGGATGGACGTGATTTAGTTGCGCAATGGCAGGCAGCAGGCGGTCAGTTTGTTTGGAACGAACAGCAGCTTCGCAATGCCCCCAAAGATCAGCCGCTACTGGGGCTGTTTGAGCCTTCTCACATGCAATTTGAGGTCGATCGACAGCTTGATAACGGCGGCGAGCCATCGTTAACTGAGATGACGGCGACGGCAATTAGTCGTTTAGAAGGTAGTGAAGAAGGCTATTATCTATTTATCGAGGCTGGCCGTATTGACCATGCTCATCATTACAACAATGCCTTTCGAGCACTTCACGATGCGGTTGAAATGTCTCGAGCCGTTGCGCAGGCGATGGCAATGACGTCAGAGGAGGATACGCTAATAGTCGTATCGGCCGACCATAGTCACAGTTTTGCACTTGCCGGATATCCCGCCAAAGGGAATGGCGTTTTTGATTGGGTTCGCGGTACCGATGAGCACGGTCACCCTAACGACGAAGTGACATTGGCTGAAGATGGCCAACCTTATACCATGTTAGGCTACACTACAGGTGTCATTGTGGACCGAGATGAGATCTTTGGAGAGCAAGATCCTGCCGATCCTAATTTCCGTCAGGGAGCACGGATTCCAAGTCGTGGCGAACACCACGGTGGTGAAGACGTTGTGGTGATGGCTCGAGGGCCGATGGCTCATGCCTTTCATGGCTTTGTGGAGCAAACATTTTTACATCATGCGATGGCTCACGCCCTCGGCATTCAGCAATAAGAGGTAAATCATGAAGAATTTTTTAGTTGGCATCGTATTGTGTAGCCTAGTGGTTGGTTGTTCTAGTATTCGTGTTATTGAATACAATGAAAAAGAAACCGACCTAGCAAGCTATGAGTACTTTTCCTGGGGTGACAGCCCTTTAGATCCCAGTACACAAAGCGCACTAGCGATTGCGGATTCAGCAATTCGCACATCGGTAACTAAAGAGCTTCAGAGTAAGGGTTATGAAATTGTCGACGAGGGGTCTCAAGTTACGATGACCTGGCGCGCAGGACGAAGTGAAGTTGAAGTGTTCGAAGAACCTGTTTACACCATAGACAACTCGTTGGGTGATAGTATGCAAGCGAGTATCGTCCATGATGGTGATGTCTTTCAGTCGAGTAGTGACCACGTTTCAGTCAATCAGTTAGTACTTTTGTTTGTTGATACGGCCACGAAGGAACCAATCTATAAAATTGAGATTCGTGGCGTGCATGAAAACGCAGCAACCACTGAAGGCTTGATGGCACGTATCGAAGAGGGGTTACAGAAAGCCTATAAGATTATTCCTTCGCGAAATTAATGACTAGCGTCTCGCTTGTTCTCGGGAGCGGGGGCGCCCGTGGCCTCGTGCAAATTGGCGTTATTGATTGGCTGCTAGATAACGGCTATCAAATTGACTCCATATCCGGTTGTTCGGTAGGTGCGTTGATTGGTGGCGTCTATGCCGCTGGGAAATTCGAGGAATTTAAATCCTGGGTCTTCGCGCTCGAAAAGCGCGATGTGCTTAGACTTACGGATTTGCACTGGGGCGCTGGTGGTTTCATTAAGGGTGACCGAGTGATGGCTGCGCTGCGCTCGTTGGTGGGTGACAAACACATCGAGGAGTTGGGAATACGTTACACTGCAGTGGCGACAGACTTGGACCGAGGGCAGGAAAAGTGGTTCCAAAGTGGCGATTTATTTGACGTTATTCGAGCCTCAATTGCAGTGCCCAATGTACTGTCTCCGCACGTTATTAACGGTAGAATCTATGTAGATGGTGGTCTTCTTAATCCCGTACCTATAGCTCCTGTCCTGGCTGATCAAACAGATATGATCTTAGCGGTAGATCTAGCTGCCCGCTCGACCGACAACCGAAAACAACTCGCGCGTTCTAAAATGCCTAAGGCTTCGGAAAAAAGAGGTCGAATCGCCTCATTTATCGCCGATTTAATTGGCGATAACGACGAAGAGGTCGTCGAGCTTCCCAGTGTGCTTGATATTAGCAATAGAAGCTTTGATATCATGCAAACGGCTATCTCGCGCATTAAACTCGCAACGCATTCGCCGGATGTGGTGTTTGAATTTGCTAGAGATTTGGCGGTAATCCATGAATTTTGGCGAGCCAAGGAGTTGGCTGATATTGGCTATCAAGTTGCCGAAAATACGATGAAGAAGCAGGCTCACGATGAAAGAATTTGATCTTCCGCACGACCCTCACTACGCATTTACAGCGTTATTTTGGGTAATGATTGTCAATATTCTATCCACGGGATTACTCGCAGCAAGCTCTTTTGCCATGAGTGTTGGTAACCTCACCTCCGCAGGTGTATTACTTGCGGCGATTTACCTCGTATCTCACAGTCGTAAGTGGCTTATTGTTTTGAGTTTGACAAGTATTCCAGCCATTGTGAATAACTCACTCGTTTCAATCTTAGGTATACCGCAGCTAGAGATTATTAATAATATCTTATTCGTTATCTCGCATATTTCCGTAACCGTATTCCTAGTGCTTACTCTCATTTACGCTCGTCACGCTAATCTGTCGACGATTTATGCGGCGATGTGCGTGTATCTAATGATCGGACAGAGTTGGACCTATGCTTATCTTGCGATTGAAGCGTGGCTGCCGGGATCGTTCCTATTTAACGATGAGCTGCGCGTACTTGGGGAACTGAACTACCACGAATTGATGGCGGAGATGGAGTACTTCAGCTACGTAACGTTGACCACGTTGGGATATGGTGACATCACGCCGATTTCTCCAGCGGCGCGGTCCGTAACAATATTGGAATCCATTTTGGGACAGCTTTATCTCACTATTGTCTTAGCACGACTGGTTGGTTTATACCTTCAGGAAAGGACTAAGAAGGCTTCGCCGGACAATTAGTGGGGGGAGTTGCCAACTCCTTGGGTTGACCCGGTTCGCTACATACGTTCGCTGACAAAATTAGCGCTAACGTTGGGCGGCGCTAATTTTGCCAGTGCTCTGAAGTATTACGACTCAGTAAGGCTACTGAGGTAGGTTTTTTAATAGGTACTGAACGGCGTCATCTACTGCTGCTTGCGAACGTTCGGGGCTTGATTGGTTTAGTAATCTTCGCGCTGAACTGGTTCTCCACACTAACTTTTCAGAGGTAACATCGGTGAAATCGATGGTCACCTTCACTTTATCATTATCAGTTTCTTGGAGCGTTGTTTGCTCACTATAGAGACGCGGTGAGTGGTGGATTGGGTAGCGATGATAATCATACCAACCAAGCCCTGTAGAAGCGCCAACCGAGTTGCCGCGGAAGGCGGCTAGGCTTTCCAAATGATAGGTGACCTGCAGGCTTGCTCCTTCGCTTTGCTCACTGTAACCCGCTGCTGCTAACTGAGCTCTGATACTGGCAACCATTCGATCATTAAGTAGTTGACTAGAAATAGCCGTCTCGGTGGACTCCAACGCAGATGATGGTGTTAGCTGATAGGTTTTGCTCGCGCCAAAATTGTAATTGGGATCGTAATCCATATTCGGCGAGCTGGCACAGGCTGCTAACAGTAGGGTTGCACTGAGCGTTACAATTTTTACGCTGAATTTGCTAAGACTCGAACTAAAGAAATTGTCTGCACGGTTAGTCATCTTGCGGTACCTCTGGAATGTTAAATAAACCTGGCTGTCGTTCCCATAAGCCGTCTTGGTTGAGACAGAAGTCGAAATCCAGCTGCCAATTGTCTTTATTGGAAGTGGTTACGGTGTAGCGAATCCGCCGACACGGAACATCGCCCAAGGTAAATAATCGTAGTAATTTAGCCGTGCCGTAGCTGCCGCTTTCATCGTTCTGCCAGGCGACTTCAGTTCCTACTGGCTGATTGTTCAACCCTTCCGACACGGCGGTAGATAGTAGGGCCATATCCTCAGGCGTGATGCGAGGGATCGCTGAGCGCCAATTTGCTTCGGCCGCCATGGAGAAACAAAGTAGAAATATTGCTAAGAGTCGAACTGCCATGTTGATTGTCCTTAAAGCGTGTTGTTTCTTTGTGTATACCAAATCACAGGCTGTTCGGATTTCTTCAGCTCTGCTTCCACATCTAAGACTTTCACAAATAATGCCATTCTCACGATAACACCATTATCCGCTTGGCGGAATATTGCCAAGTTGGGATTACGATCCAAGTCGTTATCTAGCTCATTCGCTTCGACCCTAGAGTCACGAGGCAGCGGATGCATAATGACTGTGTTCGGCTCGCAGTGCGCGGTGTAGATGCTCTGGTTGAGGCGGAATTGGCCGCGATAGAGATTGGCTTCAGCTTGATCAGCGAAGCGTTCCTCTTGGATACGAGTGCTGTAGACGATGTCTACGGCATGGATACCTTCTTCGAGCTTATCGGTTACGGTTACTTTGACATCGGCGGTACGCATTTGTTCAACGAGAGCATCGGGCAGCTGAAGCGGTTGCGGCGATACCAAGCGGACTTCTACATTCTTGAACAGGCAAAGTAATTTGCTGAGGGAGTGAACGGTTCGGCCGTGTTTCAAGTCGCCAATCATGGCGATACGTAATCCATCGATACTGCGATTAAAACTGCGTAACTCGTTACGAATAGTATAGAGGTCCAGCAGCGCTTGGGTGGGGTGCTCATTCGGGCCATCACCACCGTTAATTACCGGGACTCGAGAACCCTGAGCAAATTCGGCTACTGAGCCAATTTCGGGATGGCGCATACAAATAACATCGGAGTAGCCCGATAATACTCTAGCCGTATCGTAGAGTGATTCGCCCTTACTCAGCGACGAGCTCTCTAGGCCAGTTGTTTCACGAACATAACCACCAAGGATGTTAAAGGCTGAGCCGAAGCTCACTCGGGTGCGAGTGCTGGGCTCGAAGAACATATTGCCTAAAATCGCCCCGTCGAGAACACGCGTTCGTTTCTCACGGCGAGCATACGGTGCGAGTATATCCGCCGTCGTGAAGAGCGATTCGATGTCCGCGCGCTCAAACTGTCCGATAGATAAAATGTTGGCTCCACGAAACTGCATAGTGTCCTCTTATTTTTTGCTTTTGACGTCAGGTGTCTCCTAACGTGGTGTTGTTTTTAACGCGTTGCGTCCCTAGCATTAGCTACGCTTACTTGCTTAGTTCATAGGGGCTAAACAGCTCATGCTCAGCCTGATAAGTGTTCTGTATCCGAGCCGTTAAGCGCGAATAGCCCTATGCTAGGCGCTCTGAATTAGCATTGCGAAGCGCTCTAAATCCTTCAATATCTTCAACTTACGCTCATTGTTCACGATGTCAGCATCTTGGCTAAGTAGCATCAATTCTCCGGCGAATTCCTCTAAGCTTAGCTCACCTCGGCCACCATCGGTAAAGCGACTTAGCAAGAGCTCTCGCCAAGTATATCGTTCATCGTCATTCAAGGTCTGCGGATAGAAGCGTGCTTTGTAGCGCAGGAGAAGTTGGTTGTAGCGATCATCGGCGAAGTGATAGACCTGTGTTGCTAGGTCGTCAGCGCTGGCAGCGCGAACATCCGCCATCGTGGATTTGTCTGCTGGTGACGGGAACCCTTGGTATAGGGTGGTTTCCGCGTCCGCTGGAGCTACTTGATAATCACTGTTGAAGACGTCGCAGAGCTTTGCCCGAACGGCCGGGTCACTAAAGAGTTCAGCGCGTTTTAGCATCGCACTTTCGTCTAGCTGCAGACGCTCGCAGGTTTTTGGGTCCGCGGTGGCAGTTCTCAACGGAGCTACGGCGGGAGACTTGTTTAACATGATTTGCTTCAGACCCAGTGACTCGTAACCTTCAGGGCGCTCGCTAAAGCGAGTGAACATAATTTCGCGGATCGTTTCTGCACTTTCACGAAGCAGCCAATCATTGTTGGTATTGAGGTCAACGCACACCACTGCGTTGCGGTTACTGCCGCCTTGTCCCAGTGCCAACATGGCCGAGGTATAGTGGCGCTCAGGACCTAACTTAGGCGAGGTGTGCATAAACGGCCCGTTGCCAACATGGAGGAGTTCGGCCACCTTATGCTTTTGCCGCATCTGAAACAGATAGTTGAATAGCTTTGGCTGGGCATCGCGTAGCTTCTTAGCCATTCCAATGGTAGCGCGGACATCATTGAGGGCGTCGTGGGCATTCTCGTGGCTGATTCCGTTGGCGGCGCTGAGAATCTCTAGACGAAAACTCGGCTTATCGTTCACCGTTGGCCATTCAATCCCTTGAGGGCGAAGTGCCCGCGCCATCCGTAGCACGTTGATCAAATCCCAACGGCTGTTGTTATTGCTGTATTCGCGCTCGTAGGGATCATGAAAGTTACGGAACAGCGTAAAGCGAGTGACTTCATCGTCGAAATTGATGCTGTTATACCCAGCCCCGCAGGTGTTGGGCTTCATAAATTCAGCGTTAATCTTGGCGATAAACTCAGGTTCTGGCATGCCACGTTGAAGACATTCCATTGGTGAAATGCCCGTAATTAAAGCAGCTTGAGGGTGCGGTAAGCGATCTAGGGAGGGCTGGGCGAACCAGTTAATCGGCTCGCCTATCTCGTTGAGATTTTCGTCGGTACGAATAGCGGCAAACTGAGAGGGTCGGTCAAGCTTAGGATTGACACCCCAAGTTTCATAGTCATGCCAAAGGATGGTGTTGGTAGTCACCGCGATGCTCCGCTCAGATTTTGATTATTATGGAGAACAAGGAGGGGGTGGCGCAACTCCTATTCGCGAGAAGCGCCAGACAAAGAGCCAATGAGTTGCGATTAATGGCCCAGATGTTTAATTCTAAGTGTCTCGAGTCGTTCATCCTCGAAGGGTTGATTTAGACAGGCAATGATAAACGGGCGAAGCGCCGTGAACGTCATCAACTGGCGAACAACGGGAACGAAGCTGATGCCATCGTTGAATTGCAGCAGGTTGCTAAAGAACTGGCGGCATACGTCTGGCTGTTGCAGGTCATTCCAGAAACGGCCTGCTACGACGCCTATCACCTCGCCCGAAACACCGTGGGCGGAGTTCAAGGTACGAAGCAGGTTGCGTTCGCGGCACGCCGTGTCGCAGCCAGCCAAACTCTGCAGTAAGGCCGCGGTGTTGGTGGCATCGCGGTCACTCGTCAATTCGGCTTGTAAGTGGCTTTCGATAGTTTTAATCAGTACCGCGGGGAGAGTCTCATTTTCCAGTAGATGAGCCAGAATTTGCCAGTGACGATCGCCGAGCAAAAGAGCATTCGCACTGAGCTTTTGGGCGACGCCAGGTTGATTCAGACGAACGCTCAAATCTGCTAAGCCCTGGAGGGGCAGCAGATCAACATCCTGGTCCTCAGGATTGTCCAACCAGCGCTTCACCAGTTGATAGTTGTCCGTTGAGGCAAGCTGGTTATCCACTCGCAACATGGAATGAAACTTGGCGCGCCGTTCAACCGGAGGCTGAATACTAGCGCTCAGGTCCTTGGCTGCGGCCTGTAAATCGGTGGCCTCTTCAGCGTTGAGGTTTTCAGCATTGGCTGCTGCCCTACTGAGGAGTTGGTCAATTAGGCCGTCTCGGGCTCCTAGGTTGAGGTGCATGCGTTCATCCAGCGGTAATTGGAAGAACCAGACCACGCTATTTTCTATCTGCTGCTTATTCAAGCCGACAATGGCAAAGGTTGCTGCCGCTTGAACGGGATTTTCCCAGGCTTGTTCACCTCGTTCGAATGCTAGCCAGTCTTGATGCTCTATCCGACGAATCTGCCGTGATAAATCATAGGTCGCTACCTCGAGATCGGCTTGCTCTAAGAGTGCGCTAAGGGTGAGGAGTTGATCTGTCATACTTTACTCGATGTTAGTTCGGTGATGGTTTCGCCATTTAGCGTCAGGGGTTCGGCGGCCAATTTGTCTGTTACCACGGCTAAGAACTGATAGCTTCCATTCTCTCCACCAATCGTCACAACCGTACCCGCTGTTTTACCTTCAGGGGTGAGAAGTTCATCCCCATTGCTTGGCGCAGCGCCGGCCAACTTGCCGCGATGGAGCGATTTTTTGGACTTACCCAGATACTTCATTCTGGCAACGATTTCCTGCCCTAGGTAACAGCCTTTAGTGAAGGAGATGCCGCCGAGTAGATCGATGCCAATAATCTGTGGGATGAATGCGCTCTTTGATGAGGCATCCGTAAAGACTACGCCGGCCGCCACATTGGCTAAGGCGGCCGCGACAGATTGCTCAACACTTGTTGACTGCTCTTTAATGACCCACGCTGAAGAGCCATTTGGATGACGGATCATTGAGCCAGCTTGGGAAAACGCCTCAGGAGCAAGTTGATCGGCTTGGGCAGAGAAATGCACTGATAGGTCCGTTCGTTGATCGATGGCGACCTTCGAAAATGCTGCGTACTTTCGATAATGGGCGATGAGTTCGTCAGCACAATCTTTATCAACTAGGATGAGGAAGCCTTGATCAATCTTCGTAATGACGAAGGTAGCAATAGCACGGCCTTTTAGATCGCAACTAGCCGTGAAGGCAGCTTTCTCTAACGTGATGTCTGCGGTATCGGCGGTAATTTGATTTTGTAAAAATGTCGCGGCATCTTTCCCTGTGATCGAGTAGATGCTGAGCTGACCAATGCTGGTGGTATCCATGAAAACCTCGTAGATCAATATGAGCTATTTATGGGGGCTCTACCTAGGAAAATCAAGGTGAGTTGATAAGAAAGCTACACTGAAGTGCGTGACTTAACGCGCAGCGGTGGGCGATAATAAGATAAACGTACTTAAGGTTGGAATATTGTATGACAGATCTATTCGCTCAAAATCGTATTGCTTGGGCAAGTCGCAGAGGCATGTTGGAGTTAGACCTCGTACTAGGGCCCTTCGTAGAGTTTGAGTATGCAGGGCTTGATCAGGCTGATAAAGAGCGCTATGTATCGCTACTTGAGGAACAAGATCAAGATTTATTCCGCTGGTTTCTCAAAGCAGACCTGCCAGAAGATCCAGAACACGCCACAATGGTTAAGTTGATTTTGGAACGCCATGCTGCCCGCGGCTAAACGCGGCACTAATCAAATCTTTCAGGTCATTCCTAGCTCATCACTCCACTGGCTCTATGTATTTCTCAGCCTCGCCGCCTGTCATTACCTGCTGGTATTGGCGCGCCCAGAGGTGGCAGTCTTCACCGGTGTGGTCGCATTGGTGTGGTTGTGTCTGCTGCCCAGTAATCCTCAGGTATATAGCTTGCACAATGGCCAGCTTTGGCGTTGTGAGCGAGGTCATTGGCGTTGTCTGGGAAAAATTCATGCTCTGCAATTAGGTGCATTTTGGACCAAGATTACTACTCAGCGGGGCACCTACACGTGGTGGTGGGACCAATTATCTCCCGTGAGCTGGCGCCGACTTCGGCGACGCCTTAACACTGGCGTGACTTAACGCTTCCACTTCGAGCTTATTAATCAATACTTACTTGGCACTTGGCACTTGGCACTTGGCGTCTGGTAACCATTGCCTCATGCTTAAGCTCTAACGGTGAGGTTGAGGATCCGTTACCACAATATCCTGGCCCGCAAAGTTGATCGGCACCATAATGGTGTTTCGTGCTACGGGTGAGCAATCTGGGTAGTCGCGAGTGAAATGCAAGCCGCGTGACTCACGTCGTTGCAGAGCAGATCTAATAATGAGTTCCGCAACATCGGCAAGATTACGCAGCTCAATGGAGTCACTACTCACCTTGTGATGGCCGTAGTATTCGGCAATTTCTCGCTGCAGTAGTTTGATACGATGTTGCGCTCGCTCAAGACGTTTTTTAGTTCGCACAATTCCTACGTAATCCCACATGAAGCGGCGCAGTTCGTCCCAGTTGTGGGAAATTACTACGTCCTCGTCGGAATCGGTCACGCGGCTAGCATCCCAGGGGGCAAGCGCTTGAGCTTGTGGGGTGGCGGTTACTTGGTCGAGGATGTCTTTGGCAGCCGATCTACCGTACACAATGCACTCAAGTAGCGAGTTTGACGCCATCCGATTTGCTCCGTGGAGGCCGGTAAAGCTAGATTCGCCGATCGCATAGAGGTGTTTAAGGTCCGTAGCACCATTGGTATCTACGACTACGCCTCCACAGGTGTAATGAGCCGCAGGAACGACCGGAATTGCCTCTTTGGTGATATCGATACCGAATTTCAGGCAGCGCTTATACACCGTAGGAAAATGTGCCTTGATGAAGTCTTCATCTTGGTGGCTAATATCCAAGAATAGGCAATCAGCGCCCAGACGTTTCATTTCATGATCAATCGCACGGGCTACGATATCTCGGGGGGCTAATTCGCCTTGAGGATCGAAGCGCTCCATGAAGCGCTCACCGTTCGGTAGCTTTAATTGAGCTCCTTCACCGCGCAAGGCTTCGGTAATCAAAAAAGACTTCGCCTTGGGATGATAAAGACAGGTGGGGTGAAATTGGTTGAATTCCATGTTGGCAATACGACAACCCGCGCGCCAAGCCATCGCAATTCCATCGCCGCTCGAGCCATCTGGATTGCTGGTATAAAGATACACCTTGGAAGCCCCACCGGTTGCTAACACCACAAAGCGCGCAGAGAAGGTTTCTACTTCACCCGAATCCGTGTCGAGCACGTAGGCGCCTGCACAACGAACCTTGGTGTCCGAAGGGTCGGCGTGGGTAATGAGGTCTACGGCAATGTGATGAGTGAAGAATTCGATTCGCTCAGACTGGGCAGCGCGCTCAATGAGTGTCTTCGCAACAGCTTGGCCGGTGGCGTCTGCGGAGTGAATGATGCGGCGTTTACTATGGCCGCCTTCGCGGGTGAGGTGATATTGTTCACCGTCTTCTTCCTTGGTGAACTCTACCCCTTGATCAATGAGCCAGTGAATAGCTTCACTGGAATGACTGACTACATGGCGAACTCGCTCTTCATCACACAGGCCACCCCCTGCGGCTAAGGTATCCTGCACGTGGCTTTCTACAGTATCTTCCGTGGTGAGGACCGCCGCGATACCACCTTGCGCCCAGCGCGTAGAGCCAGCGTTTAGTTCACCCTTAGATAGCACAGCTACGTTGAGGTGTTGTGCTAATTCAATTGCGATGGTGAGTCCTGCTGCGCCGCTGCCGATGACGAGTACGTCATGTTGTTTAATTGCCATTCGTGTTAGACCACTGTATGCCGTATAATGAAGGATGAATTTCCCTGATTCGAAATTATAACTGAGGTTTTTTTATAAGTGTTAGGGAACTACTAAAAATCTCTCTGGTCATAGTAACGCGTTGATAGCAACGCACCCAATTAGGTAACAATATGTCTGAATCACAACTTGCCTCTAAAAATGCAGATTTACTGCTAGTGGAGCGAGTAAAAAAAGGCGATAAGCGCGCATTCGATTTACTGGTACTGAAGTATCAGCACCGAGTCGTAGCTGTAATATCTCGCTTTGTGAGTGACCGCGATGCGGCTTTAGATGTTGCGCAAGATACGTTTGTTCGTGCCTGGCGCGCTATCGATAAGTTCCGGGGTGACAGCGCATTTTACACTTGGCTCTACCGAATTGCGGCTAATACTGCAAAGAACTGGTTAGTGGCGCAATCTCGTCGTCCTACGATGGATGTGGATATTGATGACACTGAAAGTCCGGAATTAATGGAGTTGAGTGACGCCTCTACGCCTGAGGCGGTTACCAATACTGACCAATTGGCAGCGGCAATTGTTACTGCCATTGACAATTTACCGACTGAGCTTGGCTCGGCGATTCGCCTGCGTGAGCTTGAAGGATTGAGCTACGATGAAATTGCAGAATCGTTGGGTTGTCCAGTAGGAACCGTCAGATCGAGAATTTTTAGAGCGCGAGAAGCGGTTAATGAATCCATTAAACCCTACTTGAGCGAAATAAAGAGCACACCAAGCTCACGTCGTCACGTGTAGTTTGTGCATCGAGGATTATGGAATGACTAACAGCAACAACTCAACATCAGAGCTCATGTCGAAATTAATCGACGGCGAGATATCGGAGCTAGAACTGCACCGACTCTTGCGCGCGGCAGATGAAAGCGATGAGGTGCGAAGCCACTGGTCGGAGTTGAACCTTCAGCAGAGTGCTCTTATCGAGCCGGTTGATGCCAATTTAGGCTTAGGTCTCGCCGATCGAGTTCGCGCCGAAATCGGTGATGAAGTCATGGTGAGTGATGCCCCAACGGTTGTTCAGAAGCTTCACGCTAGGTGGTTGAAGCCTGCGGGTCAGTTTGCCGTAGCGGCAGCGGTTGCTGCCTTGGTGGTGGTTATTTCACCGCTTACACAAACCCAGTCGGATGACGCCTTGATTCCTGGATTTCAGAGTGTCGATGAGCCTTTATACAGTTTAAATGCAGAGTTGGCGCTACCGCAATTGCCGACTCGTCAAGTATCCACTCAGATCTCCGGTGCCCCCCTAACACTGAGCTCAACGGATGCCGAAGCGGGTCAAACCATCATTCAGCCGAATGGTGTGATGTTACAGTCCCCCGAAGAACAGCAGCGTATTCAGTTGTTGATGTCGGAATACCTTCGTCTCCATGTTGAACGTGCAGGCCCCAATACAGCCTCTTCAGTTCGAACTTATCTTCAAGCTGCCCCGGAATAACTTTTCGATGTTCAGATGTCTCTTGATACTAGCGTTGAGTGGATTATTGTCCTCACCAACGTTAGTAGCACAATCTACTGAGACCACTCCAGTCAATACCGTGACGGATCCTGTTGAAATTGTATTAGCTGCGATGTCAGAGGCCGGTCGTCAAATTAGTTATACCGGCGTGCTGAATTGGACGAATGGAACGACCGAGCAGAATGTGCGTGTTGTTCATCAGGTTGAAGAAGGCATCGAGTATGAACGTATTTTCCACCTCGACGGCGCTGCACGAGAAGTTATTCGGGAAGCAATGCCTGTCAATTGTCTCCAGCCGGGCCAAGCGTTAAGGCGAGCTCGTTTTGCTCAACTCGATAGTATGGTTGGTGGCGTCTACGAGCCATCAATTATTGGTGAAGAGCGCGTGGCAGGTCGACTAGCTTGGAAAATGCGGTTGGAGCCGATTGATCAGTACCGCTTCGCTCATCTTGTCTTCGTCGATCAGGCATCCGGCCTGATCTTGAAAAGCTTACTCTTAGATCGTCAGCAGCAAGTGCTTGAATCCATGCAGTACTTAGATATTCAGATTCGACCTATTACCCCCGAAGAGCTCAGTGCACAAACCGACACCCCGTTGATCTTTAACCAGTCCAGTGATTGTGTTCAGGGGCAGTTAGCCAACTACGATCAGGTAAATTGGGCGGTAACTGAACCCCCTCCAGGCTTCGAATTATTCAGTGCTGAATACGATGCCGAAAACGACCGAACCTGGCTAATGTACGGCGATGGCTACGCCGTCTTCTCAGTATTCATTGAGCCCGGCGTGAACGGCCGTGGTATTCAGCGTGTTGGCGCTATCTCTTTGGTTGCTCAGCCTATCAAAGTAGAGGATGAGGACTACACGATTACGCTATTAGGTGACGTTCCTTCGGAGACCGTGGAGCGCTCTATTGCTTCACTGCGCCGCCGAGGTAATAGCGATTGATTGTAGAGCAGGCCGAAGTAACCGCCATCGATAGCACTGGTGCGTGGGTACTCACCATTCGTCAATCAGCCTGTGATGCCTGCAGTGCCCGGGCAGTATGTGGCCAACGCCTACTCAATAAAGCAACCAGTGAAACCACCCAAATTCATGCCCTGTATGATCCCAGTCAGCCTAAACCACACTTAACTGTGGGCGACAGCATAGAGATTGGTGTGCCGCGCGAAGTTGTCGCCTTGGGCTCGCTGTGGCTCTATTTGGTTCCTGTCCTAGCTTTGGTGGCGGGAGCGCTAGTGGGTGCCGAGTTATTTAACCCTAATCTGGGCTCGTTTTTTGGCGCCGCAACGGGGCTTGGTTTATCCGGTATGTGGTTATATCGTCGTGCTCGCAGAGACCAATGCAATCCTAAGCTTCATCCCATCATCCTCCCTTCGGCAATGATTGCTAAGGATTAACACTTCTTTACCTTCGGCAGTGAACCATTGCTAAAACTAGGGCTCTAAGGATTAACTGTGGCTAAACGCGAGTTCGGTATTGCGCAATTGAACTTAGGTGTTTAGCGGCAGACAATGTTACTTAGGTTCTGGAGAATTGATTTTCTCGCCAAGTAGTTTGAATAGTAAACTGTAATTAACTCGTATCGTCTTTCTTAGGAGATTGTTTATGTCATTTACACACCGTTGCTACAAGGTGTCGTTGTTACTTGTGTGTTTGGTGATGGCGCCGTTTGCGTCCGCCAATCAGTTTCCCGATTTAGTTGATCTGATTGATAATAATTCACCGTCAGTGGTGAAGATTGAAGTGGAATCGGTCCGTGAAGTTGGCCGTCGCCAGATGCCGGAAGGCATGCCGGATATGTTCCGACGTTTCTTTGACGAGCCTCGTAATCGCGGCCCGCAGCGCGCTCAGTCCAGCGGTTCAGGATTTGTCATCTCGGATGATGGTTATATTTTAACCAATGATCATGTAGTCGCCAACGGTGACACCATTGTGGTCCGCTTCCCTGACCAACGTGAATACGATGCCGAAGTAGTGGGTCAAGATCCTCGCTCCGACTTGGCATTACTAAAAATCGAAGCCGAAGACCTTAGACCTGTTCGCTTCGCTAGCGAGCAGCCAAAAGTGGGCGAGTGGGTGGTCGCTATCGGCTCCCCGTTCGGTCTAGATTATTCTGCTAGTGCTGGGATCGTCTCTGCTCGTGGACGCTCATTACCTACTGAGAATGGCGACAACTATGTGCCATTTTTGCAGACGGATGTCGCAATTAACCCCGGCAATAGCGGCGGTCCGCTCTTTAACCTCGACGGCGAAGTGGTTGGCATCAATAGCCAAATTTTTACCCGCTCGGGTGGTTATATGGGTTTGAGCTTTGCTATCCCATCTGATGTTGCACTGCAGGTGGTCGAGCAACTTAAGGAGAATGGCTCAGTGAGTCGTGGTTGGTTAGGTGTTGCCATCATGAACGTTGACCGAGATCTCGCCGAGGCAAACGGCTTAGAGCGTTCTCGCGGTGCCCTGATTACCTTAGTAGAGAAGGATGGTCCAGCTGCTGAGGGCGGCCTTCAGGTGGGTGATATCGTTTTGCAGTTTGATGGCAAAGCAGTCATGAACTCGGGCGATCTGCCTCATATTGTGGGTTTGTCTCAGGCTGGTGAAAGCTATTCCGTAGATATTATGCGCGAGCTCGAGCCAATGACACTAACGGTGACCTTGGGTGAGCTGCCGAATAATGGCTCGGCGGCAAAGGCAGGTGAAAGCCAGGATTCTGAAGCAGGAGCATTAGGCGTAGTAGCTTCAAACCTCTCTGAGGATCAACTTGCGGAACTCGAGATTGAAGGTGGTGTTCGGGTCAAGGCAGTGGTCGATGGCTCTGCCGCAGACCGAGCTGGACTTCGCCCCGGAGACGTTATTAATTTGCTCAACTTTAAAGAGGTGATGGATATCGAATCCCTCGCGAGTATTGAAGCAGATTTACCCGTTGGCCAGAAGTTGCCCATTCGCTTCTTCCGCAACGGTCAGCCGGTGTTTAGGACTATTGAGTTAGAGGATTGAGCCTTATTAGTGTCACCACGAAAAAACTGAAAATACCCCTCTTTTGAGGGGTTTTTTATGAGGGTCGTATTGAATTTAGTGTCAAAATGAAGGGCTTTAGTGCCCGCCGATACCACAGGCAGGTTCTTGCACTGAAGACCAAGAACTTGAA
Organism: uncultured Umboniibacter sp.; assembly: GCF_947497555.1. Taxonomy (NCBI): domain Bacteria; kingdom Pseudomonadati; phylum Pseudomonadota; class Gammaproteobacteria; order Cellvibrionales; family Cellvibrionaceae; genus Umboniibacter; species uncultured Umboniibacter sp. The sequence goes on along the minus strand of NZ_CANMGY010000003.1, from coordinate 90,066 downwards.
GTGGTAATCCATCCAAGCGTCCCGTTTTGGTCCGCCATGTACGTCTCTGTTGTTGATGAAGTCACTCTCCAACCTCCAGCGCAATAGGTAGACTCGGTGGTTCGAGTGTCTCCAAGTGTCGGGCCAGTATATGGTGGCGGTAGCTCCGAATAAAGGCTAACCGAAGCCGACGTTGTTGTGACTTTGATAGCAATCACATCATTGAATGAAGGGCGAGGGTGGGAAGTCCAATGTTCGTTCCAATTGGCCATCATTTCGCCGTAGATTCGCGCGGCTTCAGACTGGTTCCTATCAATACCATCCTCTCGTATGATTTCTGTGCTAACCGAATGCTGTTCGATCGTTTTTTCGGCTAACAGTGACGGAGAGATGGAAAAAGAAAGGATCGCTATTAGCCACCAGGCTTGATATTTCATATTTTTAGTCCTTTAAAGCCTATGAATAGGCGATCAACGCTAGAGGGTTCCGATTGGGCTGTCAAGTTTTGAACAGTGGGGGTGGCAATGTCAATGTCGATCCGCGCATCACCAGTAAACTACTAAGCTGACCTACTCTTCATCTCAACAAGCTAAGTAGAATTAGGTGTAGGGCTGGCGGGATTTTTCGATTACAATTAGCGTTTTTAAAGTAGCGCAGAATCTAGGTGATTCTCAGAGGTAATTGTGTCCGATCTCAGTCATATCCGAAATTTCTCTATCATTGCCCACATCGATCACGGTAAATCGACGATTGCCGACCGCTTTATTCAAATCTGCGGTGGCTTGACCGAACGTGAAATGGCCGCTCAGGTGCTCGATTCAATGGACATTGAGCGCGAGCGCGGCATTACCATTAAGGCACAGAGTGTCACCCTTGATTACACCGCAAAAGATGGCGAAACCTACCAACTGAATTTCATTGATACGCCAGGGCACGTTGACTTCACCTACGAAGTATCGCGGTCACTCGCGGCCTGCGAGGGTGCACTATTGGTTGTTGATGCTGCTCAGGGCGTAGAGGCGCAGTCGGTAGCTAACTGCTACACCGCACTCGAGCAAGGTCTTGAGGTGGTTCCGGTACTTAACAAAATTGATTTGCCTCAGGCCGAACCCGAGCGAGTCAGTGAAGAAATTGAAGAAATTATTGGTATTGATGCAACCGATGCTACTACCTGCTCAGCGAAAACGGGTATTGGTGTTGAGGACGTTCTCGAAACGCTAGTTAAAAGTGTTCCTGCGCCCGAAGGTGACTTAGATGCGCCGCTTCAAGCGTTGATTATCGACTCTTGGTTCGATAACTATTTGGGCGTTGTGTCGTTGGTTCGTGTCAAGCACGGTACGCTTAACAAGAAAGACAAAATTATTATTAAGAGCTTAGGTCGTTCGCATGTGGTGGATGGCGTGGGTATTTTTACACCAAAGCGTAAGGAAACGGGTGTTCTTAGGGCTGGAGAAGTGGGTTACATCGTTGCCGGGATTAAGGATATCCACGGCGCTCCAGTAGGTGACACCATTACGCATGCGCAAACTCCTGAAGTGGATCAGTTGCCAGGTTTCCAGAAGGTGAAACCCCAGGTCTACGCGGGCCTATTCCCAGTTAGCTCTGACGATTACGAAGTATTCCGCGAGGCGTTGTCAAAGCTTTGTCTGAATGATGCATCATTGTTCTATGAGCCAGAGAGTTCTGAAGCACTTGGCTTTGGCTTCCGTTGTGGCTTCTTAGGTATGCTGCACATGGAGATCATTCAGGAGCGTCTGGAGCGTGAGTACAATCTTGATCTTATTACCACCGCACCAACGGTGATTTATGAAGTCATGTTGAACAATGATCAAGTGGTGACGGTAGATAACCCGTCGCAGTTGCCTGACCCCGGTACGATCAAAGAAATGCGCGAGCCTATTGTGCTGGCCAATATCTTGGTGCCGAAGGATTACCTAGGAAACGTCATTAATCTGTGTGTTGAAAAGCGTGGCGTACAGAAGGATATGTTGTTTATGGGTGGTCAGGTTCAATTGAGCTACTACCTGCCCATGAACGAAGTTGTCATGGATTTCTTTGACCGAGTTAAGTCTGTGTCACGCGGTTTCGCCTCACTGGACTACCAATTTGATCATTTCGAAGCGGCTAAGCTAGCTCGACTTGATGTCTTGATTAACGGTGATCGGGTTGACGCACTAGCGCTGATTGTGCACCGTGATTTTGCTGCCCCACGCGGTCGTGCATTGTGTGAAAAGATGAAAGAATTGATTCCACGCCAGATGTTTGATGTGGCCATTCAGGCGGCACTAGGTGGGCAGATTATCGCCCGTACTAACGTGAAGGCGCTGCGTAAAAATGTAACGGCGAAATGCTACGGCGGCGACGCCAGTCGAAAGAAAAAGCTGTTAGAGAAGCAGAAAGCTGGTAAGAAACGCATGAAGCAGGTGGGTAACGTAGAGATTCCTCAGGAAGCGTTCCTTGCTGTATTGAAGATTGATAGCTAAGTCACAATAAAAATAACATAACTAGGATAGAACTATGGATTTAGATTTACCCCTGATTTTTGCCTCGGCAGTTGCCGTGACAGGGCTCATTGCGCTGATTGATAAGCTATTTCTCGCCAAGAACCGCGGCAATAATCCGGATCCAGCGCTGATTGATATTTCTAAATCAGTGTTCCCAGTACTAGCTTTTGTGTTTGTATTGCGTTCGTTCCTATACGAGCCTTTCCAAATTCCAAGTTCGTCTATGGAACCTACTCTTGATGTAGGCGACTTCATCCTAGTGAACAAGTTCGATTATGGCATCCGTTTGCCCATCGTAAACTCTACATTGATAGAAATGAATAGCCCGCAGCGTGGCGATGTCATGGTGTTTTTTCCGCCGAATGATCCGCGCTATTTTATTAAGCGAGTAATTGGTTTGCCGGGCGATCGTGTTCAGGTAAAGCAGGGGATGTTATACGTTAATGGCGAACTACAGCCGCAAGAACTTGTGATGGGTTACCCAGTAAATGAGCCGCGAGTGTTAGAAACTACAGAACAGCTGGGCGAGGTTTCGCATCGGATGTTCCGCCACGTTCAGCCAGGTCGATATAGCGAAGATTTTAATACGGTGGTACCCGAAGGACATTACTTCATGATGGGTGATAACCGTGATAACTCTCGTGATTCGCGCGAATGGGGACCAGTTCCAGAAGCCAATATTGTTGGTAAAGCCGTTTATAAATGGATGCATTGGGATGAATTTTTCAGTGTGCCGAGCTTCTCGAACGCTGGTCCAATTAACTAATATTTAGGGGGTTACTATGCAGCGTTTTCAACGCGGTATGTCATTTTATGGAATGTGTTTGGTCATCGTTATCGCGGTATTTTTCGGTATGCTTGCGGTTAAGCTCGGGCCTTATTACCTAGATAACACGCTGCTTGTTTCATCGGTTCAGAAGGTATTTGACTCAAGAACGGAAGATACTACGCTTTCCGAATTTCGCGAAGGTATTAGCAAGGCGATGGTAATTGACAACATTTCGCCTCAGGCACGTAATGCCTTAGTGATTGCTAGAGAAGACGAGATTTTGGTCGTTACCGCCAACTACGAGGTCAGAATTGATCTATTCTATAATATTGACGTGGTGTTGAGTTTTGAGAATGAGATTAAGGCGCAGTGAATGCTAGATAGTTCCAAACAGCAGCATATTGATCAGCTGCTGAAGCGTATTGCTTACCAATTTTCGGACCAAGGCCTGCTAAAGCAGGCCTTGTCGCATCGTAGTGTAGGCACTCCCAACAACGAACGCTTAGAATTCATCGGCGATTCTATTCTAAATTGCACTATTGCCCAGGCTCTCTATCAACAGCTGCCAAAAGCCACCGAAGGTGATTTGAGTCGGCTTCGAGCAGATCTAGTATGTGAGACCACACTTGCCGAGGTTGCCCGTGAATGGGACTTAGGCGTAAGCCTTTTCTTAGGTGCTGGTGAGATTAAAAGTGGTGGCGCTCAACGCCCCTCAATTCTCTCTGATACGGTGGAAGCCTTAATTGGAGCTATCTCTTTAGATGCCGACATGGCAACTGCCCAGGCGAGCGTCCTACGCTGGTATGAGAGCCGTTTAGCCACGCTTAAAGTGGGTAAGCCAAAGAAAGATGCCAAGACGGAACTTCAAGAAGCAGTGCAAAAGAAGCAGGTAGCACTGCCGGTCTATCAGGTGGAATCTATTGACGGTGCAGACCATAACCAGACTTTCAAAGTCCGTTGTGATATTCCCAATCTATTAAGTGAAGTTTTTGGCGAGGGAACCTCTCGTCGTAAAGCAGAACAGGCAGCTGCCGCGAAGGCGCTGCAATTATTGAGGCAAAAGTAATGTCAGAGAATCAAAGTCGCTGCGGATTTATCGCCATTGTAGGGCGTCCAAACGTGGGCAAATCAACCCTGCTTAATCGTATTTTAGGCCAAAAGTTGGCCATTACTTCCCGTAAGCCACAAACCACTCGTCACCGTATGTTGGGTATTCATACGGAAGCCGATACGCAGTATGTCTTTGTTGATACGCCGGGATTACACAATAGTAAGGGCCGTGCACTGAACGATTACATGAATAAAGAGGCGACAGACTCTCTTCGTGATGTCGACGCCATTATCTTTGTGATTGACCGTCTGCGCTGGACTGAAGACGATGAGGCCGTGTTGAAGTTAGTGCAACGTACTAAGACACCTGTGGTGGTTGCCATCAACAAGGTTGAGCGTTTAGAGAATAAGAATGAAGTATTTCCGTATATTGAGGAGCTTCAGACCAAGGGTGAATTCGCTGACATCGTGCCGATTTCGGCCCTTCAGGGCACTCAAGTAGAGTCCCTTCTGACGGCTATTGAGAAGCATATCCCAGAGAGCCCGCACTTCTTCGAAGATGACCAGATCACCGATAAGAGCTCACGTTTCCTCGCCTCAGAAATCGTGCGCGAGAAAGTAACTCGTCAGTTGGGTGATGAATTACCGTATCAGATGACCGTGGAGATTGAGAGCTTTACGGATAAGGGTAATGTGCTGGATATTCACGCTGTTATTCTCGTGGAGCGTGATGGACAAAAGCGCATCGTCGTAGGTAAGCAGGGGTCAAGAATCAAGCTGATTGGCCAGGAAGCTCGTTTGGATATGGAACGCCTGTTTGACCGCAAGATTATGCTGCACACCTTCGTTAAGGTGAGAAGTGGCTGGTCCGATGATGCTCGCGCGCTGAAGAGCCTTGGTTACGATTCGGATTAATCATGGCTGAAGCGCCTCTAAAACCTGCCTGGATATTACATCGGCGCCCCTACCAAGAGGGGCGTTTATTGGTGGAGCTTCTTACCCGCGATGAAGGCAAGGTAACGGCGGTTTGGCGCAAGCCTAAGCGCGGCTTTCAGGGCGAACCCTACGTGCCCTTGCTTGCCCGCTGGAGTGGCAAGGGCAGCGTGCTGACACTGTCCAAAGTTGAACCGGTTAGTGCGCCGATTCGACTGGAAGGGCGCTTTCTGTATATGGGGCTGTATATCAATGAACTCTGCTATCGCCTATTAGGGCCTTCATCAAGCCAGGCGTTATTTAGCGCCTACCAAGAGTGTCTTATCAGCCTGAGTAGGGAGCAGGATGGCGCTGAAGCTCTGCGCGCGTTTGAGCATGCGCTGTTGCAGGAGTTAGGTGTTTTTCCAGAAGCCTCGGTAGATACCCTAGCGAATCCCGTTGACCCCAGTAGCTGGTATCGCTTCAACCAGAATAGTCAATTCGAACTCGTTGGGGCTGAACAAAAAAATACATTTTTAGGCAGTGTATTGCTAGGACTGGAAGCGCATCGATATGACGGGAGTCTTAATCCCTTGTTTCGTTACTTAGTGGATTTGGCATTAGGTGGACGACCACTTGAAAGCCGCCGCCTCTATGAATCACTCTTCACTAAACAGACAGAATCTCACTGAATCGAGGAACCCTCTCCCCGGCTATCTCCACTGACTCTAAGAACATCTCGTAAGGTCTTACCCATAAACATTCGTCACCGTAAAGTGGTTTGTAAAGTACCAGCCATGCTTCAGTTTCAGAATGCCTTACTACGTCTATCACTTCATATTCGCCACCTTTGTAGTGGCGGTAACGACCGGTGTTGAGATAAGGTTTAGTCATCCAGTTCTACCTTTGGCAATGGGTTTTCAATAAAGTCATCAATATTGTCAGCCAGCATCTCCTTATAACGTGTTACCAGGTAGCTGACGGCGCTCGGTTTTTCGTCGCGAAGATCATCGCTATTCGCTGCAACGATAAATGCATTGTAGCGCGCAGCGGCCTGCAATAGCGCTGAGTTGACTAAATCTGGGCCAGCTTCCTCTGCCGCTTCATTCGCGAGATCGAGTAGTTGCTCGATAACCTTGAAAAGGGTTTGTTCCTCGGCTGACATAGTGATGCTCTCTTTAGTAATAGTTCTCCCATTGTAATTTATAATTGCAGTTAACGCGATGTATCCGCTGAGACTTACGAGAAAGCGCACTGGGCTGGGTGTCCCTGAACCAAGATAATTTGCGAGGCTACGATCAAGGTGAGTGGAATAACGACTATGAATACGACCAAAAGCGCGTAAAATGGCGCGAATTTGCTGAATTAGAGACGGCCCCGTGGATATAAACCTAGAATCAATAGAAGTTACCGTGAAATCATCGGAGTTAACCTACGATAACCATGGCGGTTACTGGTGGAAACTTGAGGTCGATTTAGGGCCTGGTGTTCTCGTTAGTGCTCTGTGTAGTGATAATCAACGCGGCTTTTCTATGGATATTAGCTTTGACCATGACATCGCCGAGTCACTACTTGGTGATGCAGATTCGCTAGAGATGAATTCAGTGGTTCTTAATATGTTGGCAGGGTTACTCCCCGATAGAGAGTTAATTAATGCTGATCTTAATCAACCGGTCGCCCTCCAGTAAAACTGCACTTTTGCAGAGTTGTTCCCACCCTATAAGTAGTGATCAATAGTACCCATCAAACAATCCAAAGGATGGAGGGCTGTATGGGTGTTATCGGCAGTTGGAAAGTTGATGGGGCAGATTTTTGTCCTCGACAACTGGCACTAATCGCTATTCAGAAAATTGATGTACTCACGCTCCAAGGTGCTTCGAGGCGATTCTATAGCGCCTTGAAGGCCAGTGGTCATTTCGCGCACAGCTGCTACCAAGAAGGTGGTAATCAGGGCGGCACGGCAATTTTTAGCCACTATTTGCTTGGCGAATACTATCTATGTCCACCAACGCTTAAGCGGCATCCATTAATTCGCTATGTCGCACTGCCAACGGGGATGGTCGCCGTGGGAAGCTTATGCTTAGATGAAGTCGATGATCTTAATTTGGCGGCACTTGAGCAGTTAAGCGGCCCCGTAGTGCTGGCAGTGAGTAGTGTGGAAACAGACCTGGATCTTACTTCACTGGAGTATCAATGCACGAAGGGGAGCCTGTCGGAATGGTTACTGCAAGGTGATCATCTTGAGGGGCTGAGCGATGCCTATCTTCGCTACATTCGTTCACAGTCTTTCCTTCGAACTAGCATCCAAAACGGTCGTGACGACTACAACCTCATCCCATGCTCTCGCGGACGCCCCGGTGGGTTACATCCGTTCTCCGAACACCTCCTCGTAAACAAGCACTTGGCAGTAAAGTGGTGTCGCTATAAATTTCTTGATGCCTGTGAGGTGGGTGTGTATCGGAGTTTGATCTGCCTGCACACACTCCCTCCGGAAATTGCTGTGCTGTTAGAGCAGCGCGAACGAGAGCGGGATAAAGGGGTGGTGTTGGCTTAGGCAGCATGAATCGCGCTTCGCCCTAATACGTGCGAAGCGCGTTAAGCTAGCGCAAACACTCCGCAATATAGGCCTCTGCTCTAGCGAGCTGCTCCAAATCAATTCCTGTTGACACCCCCTGAGATTCACAGAACTCGATCACCGTTCGACTATTTACGTTCCCCTTGGCTCCTGGCGCATAGGGGCATCCGCCCAAGCCTGACGCCGCCGAGTCGAATACGCGCACGTCTAATTCGAGCGCGGCGGCGACATTATGGATAGCTGTGTCATAGGTGTCGTGAGCATGGAGGGCAATTCTGTCTGCGCCGATTGACGGGGCAAGTGCGCCTATTAACGCTTGAGTTCGCTGCGGCGTCGCTGCGCCGATAGTATCGCCGAGAACAATTTCGTAGCAGCCTAGCGCAAAGAGTTTTTCGCAGGTCTCAACAACCTTGGCCACCGATGTGGTGCCCTCATAGGGACACTTGGCCACACAGCTCACGGTCCCGCGAACCTTGATATTCTGATCGAGTGCAACCTCGACCAAAGGCTTGATTCGCTGCAATGATTCATCGATAGTGCAGTTGATGTTGTGCTGATTAAAGGTGTCCGATGCCGCGGTGAAGACGCCGATCTCTGTCACAATGCTCGGGTCTATTCGCTCGAATCCGCGCAGATTCGGCACGAGAACACTCACGTCAGAATTCTTCGTCGGGAGAATTCCTGCGATAACTTCTTCAGAGTTTGCCATCTGTGGAATGCGATCAGCTCGAACCATGCTGCCCACTTCAACGCTTTGAAAACCTGCAAGATAGAGTTGATTAATAAATTCTATCCGTTGTGCCACGCTTAATACGACGGGCTGATTCTGGAGGCCATCACGTGGGCCTACTTCAATAAGTCGTACTTCAGGCATGGCTGATCTCCTCAACGCTCAGCAATAGCTGGTCATCATTTACCGAGTCACCCACCGCTAAGCCGGTGGTCACCACAACACCATCTACCGGTGCATACAGGGCATGCTCCATCTTCATGGCTTCAATACTAATGAGCTTGTCACCTGCTTTAACTTGGTCACCATCTTTACAGCAGATTTCAATTACTGAGCCGCTCATGGGCGCCGAGATGGCCCCAGAGCTCCGTGCTGTCTGCGCGCGAACGGGGTGGAACGGCTTAACCCATAATTCAATGCCAGCTCCCTGCACCCAGTAGCCATTATCTTTGCTCATCACTTCGAGAGCCGATGTAGAAGCCAAAAGGTTTTTAGCCGCAGTTAAGCTGAGTGAGATACACTCGCCAGCAACGTCAAAATGGTAAACGCGGGTGTCTTCACCAAGGCGGAAGTCATCGCACTGATGCCAAGCACCGTGTTTGTTAGCGGCTTCGGTTGGGCTGAGAAGGATGCTCGCCACCGCGAGCTCTTTAATCTCGTTCGCTAACTCTGAGCTCTCAAGTAGCGTGGCGAGTTGCTCGTCCAACCAAGTCGTTGAGACTCCGCCACGCACGAATTCTGCGTGCGCACAAATCTGCCGAAGTAATTGGGTGTTGGAATGGATTCCCAATATGTGGGTATCTGCGAGCGCCGACTGGATTAGCCCGATGGCGTCCTGGCGAGTTGAACCGTGAACAATGAGTTTGGCAATCATTGGGTCGTAAAGCGGAGTGATGGTGTCACCGCTCACTATGCCCGCATCGATACGTGCGTTATTTGGCCACTCAAGGTGACTAATTCGTCCCGTACTGGGAAGGAAGCCTCGTTGAGGGTTCTCTGCGTAGAGCCTGACTTCAATAGCATGTCCATTAATGGCGAGTTCATTTTGTAGCTTGGGTAGCGGCTTTCCTTCGGCAACATGCAACTGCCAAGACACCAAATCTTCACCCGTAATCGCCTCGGTGACGGGGTGTTCCACCTGAAGACGGGTATTCATTTCCATGAAATAAAAACCGCCGTCTTCGCCCAGAAGGAATTCCACCGTACCCGCGCCCACGTAACCTATAGCTTGAGCAGCTCGAACCGCGGCTTGCCCCATGGCCATGCGAAGCGTTTCATCCACACCTAGAGCGGGGGCTTCCTCTACGACCTTCTGATGGCGCCGCTGAATGGAGCAGTCCCGTTCAAAGAGGTACACGCCGTTGTTGTGGCTATCACAGAATACCTGTACTTCGATATGTCGCGCATGAGCCAGGAACTTTTCAATAATCATGTGGCTAGAGCCAAAAGCATGTTCGGCCTCACGTTTGGCAGCAGCTAAACCATCGGCGAAGTTTGCCTCGGAGTCTACTACTCGCATACCCTTGCCACCGCCGCCGGCAGAAGCCTTGAGCAACACTGGAAAGCCCATTTGCTTGGCAGCCGCTTTCAGCAGTTCAGCATCATCCTTATCACCATGATAGCCCGGCAGCAGCGGGACGTTAGCCGCCTCCATGATCTGCTTCGCCTTAGACTTACTACCCATGGCTTGAATAGCACTTGGCGGTGGACCCACGAAGCGGATATTGGCCTGAGCACAACGTTCCGCAAAGACATCGTTCTCTGATAGAAAGCCATAACCGGGGTGGATGGCATCAATGTTGTAAGCCGTGGCCAGTGTAAGGATTTGCTCGATGTTCAGATAACTTTCGCCTAACGAAGCACCGTTGAGTGCAAGTGCTTGGTCCGCTTGAATGACGTGCTGGGCGTTTCTATCGGCAAAGCTATAGATGGCAAAGCACTCAATTCCCTGTGCTTGGGCGGTTTTCATAATACGCACCGCGATTTCGCCGCGGTTTGCGATGAGTAATTTCTTAATCATTGGTTTCTCCAGGATGGTGCTCGGCGTTCAAAGAATGCCTTGAGCCCCTCTTGTCCTTCCGTTGATACGCGTAATGCTGCGATGACTTCGCAGCTTGGTTCAATGACTTCCTTAATGGGCGTTTCGTTTACCCGATGAAGTAGTGCTTTCGTGGCACGCATGGCTTCAGGACCGTTATCAAGCAACATCTTTTCCAGCTGTAGTTGCTTCTCACCGAGGTCATCCAACTTGGCAACCCAGTGGATGAGCCCAGCAGCGAGTGCATCGTCGGCGCTAAAACGCTCGGCAGTTAAGGCGAAGCGCATGGTATTGCGATAGCCCATAGCGCGCATGACATAGGGCGAAATGGTTGCGGGGCTTAAACCAAGCTTCACTTCGCTTAGGCAGAACTCAGCACGATTAGAGGCGAGGACCAGATCACAGCAGGCAATCAGGCCAATAGCCCCGCCAAATGCCGCACCTTGAACGACACAGAGCGTTGGCGATGGAAATTCAGCTAATTGTTGAAAGAGGGCGGCAAGCTGGCGGGCATCCTCCAGATTTTCAGCTTCGCTGTACTGCGCCATTTCCTTCATCCAAGCCAAGTCGGCGCCCGCGCAGAAGCTGGTGCCCGTGGCGTCTAGCACCAGCAGTCTTATCGACGGTTCGGCCGCGAGTTGCGTAATGGCCCCTTTAAGATCGGCAATCACGCCGGCATTGAACGCATTGTGGCGCTCTGGATTGTCTAGCGTAATTCGGGCAACAACCCCGTTGGAATTTACCTTTATGAGTGACTTCATCATTACATCCTAAATACGCCGAATTGGCTGTCGGAGATGGGTTGCTGGCAACTTAGTGCTAGCGTTGCGGCAATAACTCTACGGGTGTCTCTAGGATCAATAATGCCGTCGTCCCAGCCTCGTGCTGAGGCGAATAGTGGGTGACCCTGTCGCTCGTATTCATCGCGAATAGGCTGAGTGAACTTAGCGCGTTGTTCCGCCGTCCAAGATTCGCCCTTACTGGCCAATTGTTCCTCTTGAATTTGCGCCATGACGCCTGCGGCTTGATCGCCGCCCATCACCGATATGCGCGCGTTAGGCCACATGAATAGGAAGCGTGGATCATAGGCTCGGCCGCACATACCATAGTTACCGGCCCCATAGGAACCGCCCACAATGATGGTGATCTTCGGAACTTCGGCACAGGCCACTGCGCGAACTAATTTCGCACCATGCTTGGCGATACCTTGCTGTTCATGCTTCTTGCCAACCATAAAGCCGGTAATGTTCTGCAAAAATAGGAGTGGGATTTTGCGTTGGGCGCAGAGCTGCACAAAGTGAGCGCCTTTCTCGGCGGATTCGGAGAAGAGAATGCCGTTATTGGCGACCACCCCTACAGTGCGACCTTCGACGGTGGCAAATCCGCAGCAGAGAGTGGGGCCGTAGTTGGGCTTGAACTCATCGAATACCGAACCATCGCTAATTCGGATGATCAACTCTCTGATGTCAAAGGACTGACGTTTATCCGCAGGGATTAGTCCAAGAATTTCCTCTGAGTCATAGCGTGGCTCCTCAAACTCCGCAACGGTTTCAAGCTTAGGCACGTTGAAGCGATTGATAGATTGGCGTGCCAGAGAGAGCGCATGTTGATCGGAATCAGCCAACTGATCGGCAGTGCCCGAGATTGAAGTGTGCATGGCTCCGCCGCCAAGTTCTTCGGCACTCACATCTTCACCGGTTGCAGCCTTTACCAGTGGCGGACCCGCGAGAAAAATGGTGCCCTGCTCACGAACGATGATCGCTTCGTCCGCCATGGCCGGGACGTAGGCACCACCCGCGGTACAGCTCCCCATCACGACAGCTAATTGAGGAATACCCGCGGCACTCATCTTCGCTTGCATGTAAAAAGCTCGACCAAAATGGTCTCGATCAGGAAAAACCTCCGCCTGATGCGGTAGGTTTGCACCGCCCGAGTCCACTAAATAAACGCAGGGGAGATGATTCTCCATGGCTACTTGCTGAGCACGAAGCTGCTTCTTACAGGTCATAGGGAAGTAGGTGCCGCCCTTGATAGTGGCGTCGTTGGCAATCACCATACAGGCAATGCCCTTAACCAGGCCAATACCCGTTACGATACCGGCGCTGTGGATATCGCCTCCGTACATGTCATGGGCAGCGAACGTGCCTAACTCAAGAAATGGGCTGCCGGGATCTAATAGCGTATCGATTCGATCGCGAACGAACAGTTTACCGCGCGCCTCATGGCGAGCTCGGCTCTTTTCGCCACCCAGAATAATACGTTGGCGAACCGATTCAATCTCGTCGATGGCCGCTAGTAGTGCTTCTCGATTGTTAAGCGATACGACGGATAAGGGATCATAAGTTGATTTGAACATCAGTTAAGCCTCGCTTTGTGCGAATAGTTCTCGGCCAATTAGCATTCGACGGATTTCTGACGTGCCGGCACCAATTTCATAGAGCTTTGCATCGCGGAGTAACCTGCCGGTGTCGTAGTCGTTCATATAGCCGTTACCACCAAGGGTTTGGATAGTCTGTAATGCAACCTGTGTGGCCCGCTCGGCGGCGTAGAGAATGATAGCGGCAGAATCGGCGCGGGTAGTCTCGCCCCGGTCACAGGACCGAGCCACGGCATAGAGGTAGGCGCGCGTCGAATTGAGATCAACATACATATCGGCCAGTTTGCCCTGCATTAATTGGAACTCTCCAATCGCCTTGCCGAATTGCTTGCGTTCATGCAAATAGGGGATCGCAATGTCTAAGCACGCAAGCATTATGCCTACGGGGCCTGCAGCGAGTGTAGTGCGTTCATAATCTAAACCACTCATTAATACCGCGGCGCCGCTACCTTCGCCACCCAGAATATTTTCTGCGGGAACGAACGCGTCTTCGAAAATTAATTCACAGGTGTTCGAGCCGCGCATACCAAGCTTGTCGAGTTTAGGGGAACGACTAAACCCCGCCGTATCGCGCTCGATAATAAATGCAGTAATGCCCTTGCTACCGCCATTGGGATCGGTCTTAGCGTAGACCACGAAGATCTCAGCATCTGGGCCGTTGGTGATCCACATCTTGGAACCATTTAACTTGAAGCCTCCCGCTACTTTCTCGGCGCGTAGCTTCATCGCCACGACATCTGAGCCAGCACTCGTTTCGGACATCGCTAAGGCGCCAATGTGTTCACCGGTACATAGCTTTGGAAGGTATTTAGTCTTCTGTTCTGGGGTGCCGTTGCTGTGAATTTGGTTCACACAGAGGTTGGAGTGTGCGCCATAGCTCAAACCGATCGAGGCGCTGGCGCGAGAAATTTCTTCGATTGCTACACAGTGCGCCAGATAGCCCATACCGCTACCGCCATATTCTGGGTCTACGGTCATCCCTAGGAGGCCGAGATCACCCATTTGACGCCAAAGTTGCTTTGGATGGTCATTGTCTCGATCAATCTGCTGGGCAATAGGAGCGATCTCCTTCTGGGCGAACTGTTGGACCATCTCGCGCAGAGCATTGATATCTTCGCCAAGGTCAAAATTTAAACTAGGGTATTGGGCAATTGTCATTATTTTTCTTCCTGTTGTTGCTCAACGTGCTGTTGGAGCTGATCGAGTTCACGCAGCGAAAGATCGATATCTTCGCGCTGACTGAGCAGTTGTTGACGTCGGTTTTCAAGTTGTTGGATGAGTTGAGCTCGCTGACGGCGGTTGCCATCCTCGGGATTATACAAATTGATGATCTCGGCGCTCTGTTCAAGTGTCATACCCAGGCGTTTGCCACGGAGAATGAGCTTAAGGCGAACCCGATCTGCACTACTAAAGAGGCGTTTGGTACCTTCTCTTTGAGGGGTGATGAGCCCTTTTTCCTCATAGAAACGGATACTTCGCGTGGTGATGTCAAATTCCTGAGCCAGCTCTGAGATGGTGTAAAAACCGTTCATGTTAGCGCCCTGTTTCCTGATATTTACTTTACGTTAACGTAAACGTAACTCAAAGTGTAAGAGGTTACAAGTGTCACTAGGGGAATTTCGCTTCGTCTTTGACGCCAAATAGCGCTAATATTGGCATTGATATTGTTTGGAAAATTGTATGCTACTGCTTTTGTTATTTTTAATGCTCGCCCTTGTGGTGTCTTTTCTCTGCTCAATCGCTGAGGCGGTTCTGTTGAGTGTATCTACCGGCTATATTCGCGCGGGCAAAGAAGCTGGTCAGCCCTGGGCGAAACGGTGGGCGCAGTTGAAGGAAGATGTTGAGTCACCGCTTTCGGCAATTCTTTCATTGAATACCATCGCCCATACCATTGGCGCGGCGGGTGTTGGTGCTCAGGCTGGAATCGTATTTGGCAGCAGCGCACTGGTGTGGGTCTCTGCTGTACTGACGTTTCTCATTTTGGTGTTCTCGGAGATTATTCCAAAGACTATTGGTTCGTATTATTGGCGACAGCTTGCTCCGATAACCGGAACGTTTCTAGTGGGTTTAGTATTAGTCTGTCAGTACACGGGTATTATTTGGTTAACGGCTAAAATTACCCAGCTCATTTCTCCATCTAAGAAAGGCGAGAATTTCGATCGAGATGAATTCACGGCGCTCGCCTCAGTAGGGCAGGTCGAAGGGCACTTAGATGAAACGGAGATGAAGATCTTTAAGAACTTGATGGCACTGCGAGATACCCAAGTTAAGGATATTATGACTCCTCGTCCCGTCATGGTGATTGCCGATGAAAAAATGACGGTTGCCGAGTTCATGGCCAGTGGGGACTACGAAAGTTATAGCCGTATCCCGATCTACAAAAACGAGCCCGATAACATTATCGGTTTTGTCCTTCGAGCTGATATTTTGACTGCCTTTGCAGCGGGAAGAGAGGGCAAGCGTATAGGCCGCTTTATCCGTGATGTAGCTGCCGTTGTGCACAGCCAAAGCGTTTACCAAACACTCCAGACCATGGTGGATTTAAATGTCCATATTATGTTGGCGGTGGATGAATACGGAAGTGTGCGTGGTTTGGCGACGATGGAAGACGTGCTGGAGACCTTGATTGGTTTGGAGATTGTTGACGAACTAGATCGAACCGAAGATATGCAGCAGGCTGCTCACGAGCTTTGGAAAAAGCGAGCTAAGTTGAAGGGCATACAGTGGAATGATGAAGTGAAAGGTAAGTAAGCAGCTGACATTGAATGCCTTTTTGGTAGCTACAAAAAAGCCCGCACTATGAAATAGCGCGGGCTTTTTTTATCGTTCAACCAAGTTTATAGGTTGTAAGACGCCTCAACCCCAAAGATACGTGGCTCATTGACGAAGCCAGTTAGGTTGTTGAAGTCAATAGCACCTTGAACGTTCGTTTCATCGGTGATGTTACGTCCAAATAGCGCCACTTCCCAGGTGTCACCCGCACGGTATCCCGCGCGAAGACCGCCTTCAAATTGGCCGTCGGTCTGGAATTCCTTTGACTCATACAGGAACATGTTAGTCGCTCCCTGATATGCCCAGTCAGTGAACGCAAAAAGCTCATTCCCGCTAGCAAGTGGCAGGGTGTAGCTTAGAGTGAAGTTAAAGGTTGTTTCCGGCGCGTTCGGGAACGGGTTACCATCAATTGCTGCAAAGCCATTAACGATCGGATCTGTAACCGTACATAGGAATGAACCGAAGTTACCACAGGCACTTACGAGTAAGTCCTTGTCGTTGATTTCAGTGTCATTGTAGGCAAAGCCAGCTGTCGCAACGAGGTTATCAGTGATAAGAATAGTGGTGTCAATTTCAGCACCGACCACATTACCTTCGTCAGCATTGAGCAGGCGAATACTGTTTCCGTCGCCACCTACTGCTGTGAACTGCATATCTTCAACCGTATAAGTGAAGATAGCGGCGTTCAAACGAATCCGATCTGCAAGTTCAGCTTTGTAACCAATTTCGTAAGAAGTCACCGTCTCGGAATCTGCGATCGAGTAGGTTCCTGAGAATGCCATATCACGACCCTGAATTGATGGTCCGCGGAAACCGTTGGCAATACGTCCGTAGATCACCATGTCATCATTCAAGTCATAATTTACAGCCACATCACCTGAGAATTTCTTGTCGCTAGCCTCATCTTCAATGCCTGGGCCGAAGAAGCGTTTCTCGTCACTAGTATAACGGCCACCAACGGTTAGGCGAAGCACGTCGCTTAGATCAATTTCAACGTGACCGAATACCGCGCTTAGCGTGTTTTCGTGGCGTACTTCAGTGGGTGGGACGAAGAATGGGTTAGTCGTAACGTCAAAGCCTGAATCAAAGTAGTAAACACCGGCCTGCCAGCGAATCGTGTCGGAGGCATCACCCGCTACTCGGAACTCTTGAGTAAACTGACTCAAGTCGTCTAGTTCATCCGAAGTAGTTGAATCAAAAGGAATGAAGCCTGGGCCAGTTGGCGTGCCGCAGAATGCACAGCCGTAACCGCCATCGATATCACCTAAGCTGGAGCCTTCCGCATTTTCAATTGCGGTAATCGATGTGAATTCGATTGAATCAAGAGCATAGCTAACATTCAGACTAGCGCCGTTTGATTTATAGGACTGTGGGTTGTTGTACGGGCTATCGTAGTAAACTGTTTCACGATCAAAGCTATCGTTTAGCTCGTTGCTGCCCTTGTCGAAAATATTCGCGCGGAACATGGCCGCGGTGCCGTCTAGATCTCGCGAGTGAACGTTAGCGAGTACTTCTAAGCGGTCACTTGGAGTCCATAACAGCTGACCACGAACAGCAAGCTCGTCGAAGCCGCCCATGACATCATCGTCGCCCGTGTAGCCGTTCGAAATCCAATCATCACGATGCTGATTGAGTACCGATACACGGAACGCTAGGTTGTCAGTAATACCTGCACCAACCGCACCTTCAAAGTTATATGAACCCAACTGAGCAGCAGAGACCGTCGCGTAGCCATCAAGCTCTTGAGTTGGCTTGGCAGACTGGAATTTAACGATACCCGCCGTCGTGTTGCGACCGAATAAAGTACCCTGTGGGCCACGAAGCACTTCAACGTTTTCCACGTCGAAGATTGGGAAACTCTTGAGGATGACGTTTTCCATGACCACGTCATCCATGATGACTGATACCGGCTGAGACGCAGCAAGGTCAAAATCCGTATTACCTAAACCTCGAATATAAAAGCGCGGTGCGACACGGCCATTCGATGACTCAATGTATAAACCTGGTACCCGAGCTGATAGGGCGCGGACATCGCTACCGCCATCAAAAATTGATTGCATGAGTTCGGTATCGACACTAGTAACAGATAACGGAACTTCCATAGCACTCTGCTCACGCTTTTGAGCGGTAACAACGATTTCTTCCAAACCTTGAGCGTATGCTGTTGAGCTCAACGCCACACTGACTGCAAGACTTAGAATTGTGCGAGCTGACTGACCCGACATAGTAATCTCCTAATGATAAATGACAATGAAGTAGAACGAGAACCTTCGGCTAGTGTTAAGCTCTAGTGGCTTTTATATGTGTTTATACACGCCGTAATATGATTGTGATTACTAGATGGAATAGGTTCAATAGCTAGTTGGGTTAATATTCACAGTTCGACGAAAAGCTAAAAAGTGAAAGGAATAAAATGCGAATCAAATTACTTGTTTTACTGATATTTATGGGTGCGATATCGGGGTGTGTTGACTCAATGCAGGCTTCGTCATCGAAGTCTATGGTTATTGGCGCTATTACAGCCGAGCAATTATTGGCTGAATACGACCACTTTTCGCATCAATACAGGGAACTTGGGCAGATTGATCTGAGCTCGACAGAGGTAGAGACCCTGCGAAACATGAAGTTCATCGTCTTGTTTGGCAGTTGGTGCCATGATTCGGTGCGAGAAGTGCCTTACTTTATCCGCTTGATGGAAGCGGCTG
The DNA here is from genome assembly GCF_947497555.1 of uncultured Umboniibacter sp. Lineage (NCBI taxonomy): Bacteria > Pseudomonadati > Pseudomonadota > Gammaproteobacteria > Cellvibrionales > Cellvibrionaceae > Umboniibacter > uncultured Umboniibacter sp. The sequence goes on along the minus strand of NZ_CANMGY010000003.1, from coordinate 71,655 downwards.
ACATAACTGATTATCAGTTAGTAGGTGTTGATTATAGTAAGCAAGATGATAAGGGTTTAGCCACATTCTATGAACTTAAATCCACCCCTACGTTCGTAGTCCTAGATGCTGAAGGTGTCGAAATTGGTCGCTTTGTCGAGTCGAGCCCGTACGAAATGGAAGACGTTTTTCTAAGTTTCAGTGACTGATAAATTGTTAATTACTCAACGGGTGTAAAATATTTTTAACATTTACTTTAAGAGCCAAAATGGCTCTGGTACACTCGAATCAACTTTTAGCAGCCGTGCATATATAACAACATAAATGCACCGATATTTTTGAGGTTCCTATGTATTCATATCAAGAGTGGCAGCAACGCGCTGCTGCAATCAAATTTGAAGGCCGTGCATTTATCAACGGTCAGTATGTTGATGCAAAATCCGGTGCTACGCGACCAACTTTTAATCCCGCAACCGGTGAGAAGCTGACGGACGTAGCTAGCTGTGGACTCGATGATGCGGATTTCGCCATAGCCTCGGCTCGCGAAGCGTTTGCGACGGGTATCTGGGCAGACTTGGCTCCTGCAGCGCGTAAAGAAGTAATGGTGAAGTGGGCGGCATTGATTGACGCGCATCGCGACACTATTGCCCTACTTGAATGTTTGGATGTGGGTAAGCCAATTTCTAACACCTACGAAGTGGATGTCCCAGCAGCCGTTCGCTGCATCCGCTGGTCAGGCGAAGCCATTGATAAGGTCTATGACGAAGTAGCGCCTACCGCACACAATGAATTGGCTTTAGTTGAACGTTTACCGCTAGGCGTGGTGGCAGCGATTGTTCCTTGGAACTTCCCGCTTTCTACTACCGCTTGGAAGTTGGCACCGGCACTGGCCACGGGTAACTCAGTGATCCTTAAGCCTGCATCGAATACGCCGCTTACGGCGCTTTATATAGCGGGCCTAGCTACTGAAGCGGGTTTGCCAAGTGGTGTGCTTCAGGTGCTACCTGGTTCGGGCGCAAGCTTGGGCAAGCACCTAGGTATGCACATGGATATTGATGGTTTGACTTTTACGGGATCCACCCCGGTTGGTCAAACGCTCATGGAATACTCGGGTCAGTCGAACCTTAAACGTACCTTCCTTGAACTCGGTGGCAAGTCACCGAATATTGTTTTTGCTGATGCAGATCTTGATGCAGCAGCGTCGAACGCGGCAACCGCCTTTTTGTACAACAGTGGTCAAACCTGTACCGCAGGAACTCGTTTGATTGTTCAGGAATCAATTGCTGATGAGTTTATTGAGAAGCTTTTAGCCGCAACCGAAGGCTGGAAGTGTGGCGATACCCTTGATCCTGCTACGACTATGGGGCCCATGGTTGATAAAGGTCAGTACGATACGGTTAAGTCCTACGTAGACATTGGTGATTCAGAAGGTTGTAAGCGTCTAATTGGTGGCGAGCGCGTGTTGGAAGAGACGGGCGGTTGGTTCATGCCGGCAACGATTTTTGATGGCGTGACGAATGACATGCGTATTGCGCAGGAAGAAATTTTCGGGCCGGTACTCAGCATCATTCGCTTTAAAGACGAAGACGATGCGGTTCGCATTGCCAACGACTCTGACTTCGGTCTAGCCGGTGCAGTCTGGAGCTTGAATATCAATACGGCGCTGCGTGTAGCGCGTAAAGTTCGTGTTGGGACCATGGGTGTGAATAACTACTTTGGTGGCGATATGACGGTACCATTTGGTGGCTTTAAGCTATCGGGCAACGGTCGTGATAAGTCAATTCACGCGTTTGATGATTACACCGAATTGAAGACAACTTGGATTGAGATTTCTGGTTAAGTTTTCGATAGGATGGAACGCCGCATTCAGCGGCGTTTTTTTTGCGAGTAAGAAATGTTTGATACCAGTGGTTTGATTAAGATTGCTAACACCCGAATGCCCTTCGGGAAGTATCAGGGGCGCGTCCTAATTGACTTGCCCGAAGCTTACCTACAGTGGTTTTCGCGCGAAGGCTTTCCGAATGGTGAGCTCGGGGAGTTATTGGCGCTATCGCTGTTAGTGAACACCGAAAATCTGAAGCACCTCGTAGAGCCCCTGAGAAGAACCCCACGCTAGTCTCAGAGGCACAATTAAACTCAAATCTAGATTCACCTCAAACGTAGAATTAAACTCAAATCCAGATTAACCTCAGGCGTAGAATTAACGTCAGATCGACTTTACCCTCAACCCGATACTAGCCCCAGATCTAACGTTAGTGTTGTATTGACACTGAAAAGTTACCTAGTCAGTTGTTCTCCAGAGATGTTCATTTAGCTCGGCAATCGCTTTTGCGTCAACTTCACAGCAGCCGCCTACTAAGCTGGTTCCGGATGCCGCAACAAGATTAATCGTGTCAGTTAAAGAACCACCTTCACCCGACCACTTCTTGGTGGTAGCGTCGTAAATTTGTCCTAGGTTGGGATAGATGATGAGTGGTTTTTCAGTTGCTGTCCGTAACCATACGGCCAGCTTTCCCGCGAGGTCTGGGGCACAGCAATTGACACCCACGGCAACAAGATTACCGAGCGTGTTGAGCTTTTCGATGATAGGTTGTAGCTCCGATCCATCGGCAAGCTGATGATCATTCTTGCAGCTCAAACTAATCCAAGCTGCTACGTCTGGCTTTGCTCGTAAAATATCTACGAGCACATCAATCTCTAGACAACTCGGAATGGTCTCAATAGCAAGTAGATCAGCGTTGGTTTCAAAAATGACATTAAGGCGATCTAGGTGAAATGTGAGTAGCGCTTCACGCTCGATATGGTAGGCACCGGTATATTCTTCGCCTCCCGCTAGATACGCGCCATAAGGTCCAATACTTGCTGCAATAAGCGCTTCAGATTTGCTGCGCATACGAGCCTCTTCGGCAAGTTCAACGCTTTGGCGTATGACGTCCTTAGCTTCTTCCTCAGTTAAGTCGGATGCAACGAGTCCCTGTAGCGAAGCTTGGTAGGATGCGGTGCTGATAATCTTGGCGCCAGCGTTCAAATAGGCCTGATGGGCCGCAATGACATACTCAGGGCGATTGATAATTGCCTTCGCCGTCCAGAGTGATGAATCTACTCGTGCTCCAGCATTCTGGAGTTCGATGGCTAGACCTCCGTCGACTAGGATGGTGGGTGTCTCAAATCGCGAGAGCTGCCAGGGGAGTGTTAATAATTTTAAGCTATTCATCTCAATAATCCGAATCGCGAATCCATACTTCTTCTACCCAGTGCCAAATGCTGGGCCAGGTCTTATCCGAAAGTTCGCCATCTTCATAGAGCGCGACCTCATCATCAAGTGTGACAACAAATAAGTCGCGGCCATATTGACACAGTGGAACACAATCTCGCGGGATGCCCTCCGACCAAACTCGTGCGGTGAGATCCGCTAAATACGTATGCGAGTGTTCATCAGCCACGGTTACAGGTTCGTAACGGCCGTGGGTGATGTGAGAGCATTCCTGTAAGAAGGTTTTCATGCTCCGAGAGAGAGGGAGTAGAATGGCCTCCTCAACTCGGACGATATCATCGAAATCAGGTTCGTCTAGGGGGTAAGCGATCTCGTCGGCAACGCTTAGAAGTTCATCAATTATTTCTTGCATAGTTTCGATCGTCTCGTTGAGGTCAGTTCGACCTTGTGCTTTTGCGAAAAGCATTACAGAATACTATTCATAATTACATATTAATAGTGCGTAACGATACGCAGTTTTGCCACAAATCCGAGGCACACATGAGTTTCACAATAAGAATATCTTTTCTAGCCAGCGTTATAGTACTTAGCGCCTGTTCTTCGGTGAGTTCATTTGATTGGAGCCCCTTAGCAATTTGGAGTGATACCGAGACAATTGCCGCCAAACCCGAAGAAGTAAGACTTTATTATATTAGTTCTGAGCCAATTGAAGGAGAGCTTGAGCTATCGGCGCGCCAGCAATCAACAGGTGTTACCCAGCGCCTGAGTATGGAAGTAGTAGAAGAGCAAACGATCGTTAATCACTCATGGAGTGGTGACTCACTGTGCTACGCCTACAAGATGCAGTTAAGCCAGGATGGTGCTACCAGATTTTTAGAGTTACAAGGTGGGGGAGTAGTTGTTCATGCCCCCCGAGCTAATGACGGAGTCGGTTGGTTGCGCGGGCAGGAGTCTGAATTAATTCGCGTTGATGCGACGAGCGACATTAGTCTTGAAGAGTGGTTGGCTCAGGGACAGTAACGCCTTTCTTGACGTGGTCATATCGATCGGAGGGTAGTGTTGGCATAGACGAGGTCAACTGGATTACCCTTTCCTAGGAAAAATTCTGCGCTACCCATTCCTTCGATTCCCCCAGCCATTGACTGAGTTGGCAACTAAGTTCTTTGAGCTCTTCAATTTTATGGACTGAAAATATCCCTCGTAGCCCTTCAGATTCAATTTCTTGACTCACCGCTACAAGCTGATCGATTCCACAGTACCGTCCAATGCCTAAGAATCGGTGAGCGGCGAAAAGTATCTCATCGGTATCCTTTGAATCCAGTGCTGAGGCTAGTTCAGGAAGGTCGTTTTGTATCTGAGAGAGAAGGCTAGTTGCAATATCAGCCTGTTGGCAGCAAATGTCTTTGAAGCGAGGGGTGTCTATGACTAAAGCACTTTCCATAATCTATTCCTTCTTTCTTTGGTTTAGCATATTCCGAAAGTTGGCAATGACGCAAGGGAGGAATAAACTGTGGCAATCTTGCAGCTAGGTCTTTGATGCAGAGTCATCTAAAATAGGGAACTAGCTAGATTCACATTTGCATAGCCTTTGCTCAAGGAATTTTTATGTCCTACCCCACCATCGAAGACTGCGTTGGCAATACGCCATTGGTCCGATTACAGAGGATGAATACCACCACGAACACGATTCTTCTTAAACTTGAAGGTAACAATCCTGCTGGCTCGGTGAAAGACCGGCCTGCACTCAACATGATCCAAGGGGCTGAACAAGATGGACATATTCGCCCGGGCGACCGACTCATTGAAGCAACGAGCGGCAATACCGGTATTGCGCTAGCGATGGCCGCTGCAATTAAGGGCTACAAGATGTGTTTGATCATGCCTGACAACGCCACGACTGAGCGCAAAGATGCAATGAGAGCATATGGAGCTGAGCTTATTTTGGTGTCGGCTGAAGAGGGAATGGAGGGCGCACGAGATTTAGCCGATTCCATGGCAGCGCGTGGTGAAGGTATTGTGCTCAATCAATTCGCCAATCTCTATAATCCTCGTGCTCACATTAACGGAACGGGTCCAGAAATTTGGCAGCAGACAAACGGCAAAATAACCCATTTTGTGTCTTCCATGGGAACCACCGGTACAATCATGGGCGTTTCTGAATACCTCAAAGGCAAGAACTCAGAGATAGAAATTGTAGGCTTACAGCCGGTAGACGGGGATCAGATCCCGGGTATCCGCCGATGGCCTAAAGCTTACCTACCGGCAATTTTCGATAGTAAGCGCGTAGACAGAGTGATGGATATTAGTCAGAGTGATGCCGAAGTCACCATGCGCCGACTTGCTCGAGAAGAGGGGGTTTTCGCCGGAGTCTCGTCTGGCGGCTCAGTTTTCGCTGCCCTTGAACTGGCGAAAAGCCTAGAAAATGCCACGATTGTCGCCATTATTTGCGATCGCGGTGATCGCTACCTCTCCTCTGGAGTCTTTAGTGAGTAATCGCTGGCGTTCGTCTATCAGTCGTGATCGAGAACCTAAGCCTATTGAGGCAGAAGTGTTAGCCTGGGGTGATCATGGCGACGGCGAACTGCATGTCGGCTCGAAGCGTTTGTTTGTGGCCGGAGCGATTCCTGATGAGTTAGTTTCAGTTCTAGCCTCTAAGCCGCCTAAATTAATAAAGGTGTTAACACCAAGTGATGACCGGCGCAAATCACCCTGTCGCTACGCGAGTGAATGCGGAGGGTGTCAACTTCAGCATGTGACGCCCCGTGGGCAGCTAAACTTCAAGGCTGATAGGCTGACGCGCTTTCTTCATGGTTTGGCTTTAGATAACTTGCCTGAGGTTGAGCTACTCAGCGCTGAGGACAGAGGCTATCGAAGGCGCGCGCGACTGTCGGTTAGCTATCGCGGTGGCAAGCTGCGGATGGGCTTCCGACAAGCTAAATCAAATCGAATCGTCGATATCGACAGCTGTTATAATCTAACGGATCCGCTCAATCAGGTGATTAAGGCGTTAAAGCCTCTGCTAGCTCAGCAACGAGCCGTCTCTCATATTGATCTTCTCCAATTGGATCACGCGGTTGGTCTGCACCTAAGGCTTACCGAGCCATTGCAGGAACAGCAGCTTGATGCGTTTCAATCCCTACCTGGGGTTGCCTTAAAGGTCTCCCGCGATGAGGCTTGGTTGGTTGATACGCCGTGGTTAGTCTCCAATAATGGCTCGTCAGTTGCCTATCAGCCGGGAGACTTCCTTCAGGCGAATACTAAGATCAACGCGCTGATGGTTGAACGAGTGCTTGAATGGATGGCGGTGGACGAGGGCGACTCCGTTGCAGATTTCTTTTCTGGCCTCGGGAACTTCAGCGTGCCAATGGCGGTCAAAGGGGCCGCCGTGGTTGGCTTTGAGGGCAGTGATGCAATGGTGAAGCGGGCTTCTGAGGCCGCAGAGCGCTCGACTGCGAGTCGTATTGTCTATCGAAGTGTTGATCTATTTGGCACCCAGTTAGTGCTAGAAAATTATAATAAAGTATTGCTAGACCCTCCTAGAGCCGGAGCTCAAAGTTTATGTGAGCAATTATCGAAGGCAGCAAAAGTTGAACGTGTTGTCTATGTATCCTGTGATACCAATTCATTGGCGCGAGATCTTAAGATACTGGTGGCGGGTGGCTTCAACATAGAAGGCTTGGCGTTGGCAGATATGTTTCCGAATACGATCCATTCTGAAACTATCGTGCTGTTAACGCGTGTTTAGAACAAGGATAAGTTAGTTATATGGTAAAAGTACGCGACGACCATCCGCTGTGCCCAGAAGGACGGGTTGACATAACTGCGTGGTCCCAAAAATTTCGTCATCGCTTTGACTTAACGACAGAGCAGCAGAATAAGCTCACCACGGCTATCGAGTTTGCGGATGTTATCGAGCAGCGAGCCATCGCCGAGAATAACGTTTGGGGCGGCGGCGAAGTGAGCACGCTTGAATTCGGTTTGGAGATGGTTGAGGTATTGGCCGAACTCCATTGTGATGTCGACACGTTGATTGCTGCGGCGATTTATCGCTGCGTTCGCGAAGAAAAAGTTGATTTAAATGAGGTGAGAAAATTATTTGGCGATGCTGTCGCTGATTTAATAGACGGAGTGTTGCGGATGGCCGTGATTGGGGCTCTCCGAAATGACTCATCAGGCGCGTTTGGTCAAGCCGAAGCCGATCAGATTGAATCGGTACGCAAAATGCTGGTGGCGATGATCGACGATGTCCGTGTAGGGCTCATCAAAATCGTAGAGCGAACCTGCGCAATACGAACCGTAAAATTCAATGATCCGGAAAAACAAATTCGTGTTGCGAGAGAAGTTCGCGATGTTTACGCGCCTTTAGCCCATCGATTAGGTATTGGTCACTTGAAATGGGAGTTGGAAGATCTCGCTTTCCGTTACCTTGAGTCTTCTACTTACAAAGAAATTGCTAAGCAGCTGGATGAAAAGCGGGTTGCTCGGCAGGAATACATCGCCATGATGATTGGCCGATTGAACAATGTTATCGGTGAAGCGGGTATTCACGGTATTGTTGAAGGTCGGGCGAAGCATATTTTTTCTATCTGGAAAAAAATGCAAAAGAAAGAAATTGCATTTTCCCAAGTGTATGACATTCGTGCCGTTCGTATTTTAGTGGATTCCACCCGAGACTGTTATTCGGTGCTCGGATTAGTTCATGCGCTTTGGCGCAATATCCCCCATGAATTCGATGATTATATTGCCTCCCCAAAGGATAACGGCTATCGCTCGTTGCATACCGCCGTAGTGGGGCCTGAAGGCAAAGTCATTGAGGTGCAAATTCGCACCAACGAAATGCACGAGGAGGCGGAGTTTGGCGTCTGTGCTCACTGGCGCTACAAGGGTGCAGACATGGAGAAGTCAGCCGATGCCTACGAGCAAAAGATGGACTGGTTACGTAATGTCCTGAGTTGGCATGAGGAAGAGGGAAGTCGGGCGGCTTTTGCTGAGCAAATTCGCGTGGGTATTATTCAAGATAGAGTCTATGTGTTTACCCCAGAGGGCCATGTGGTGGATCTTCCGCTCGGGGGCACTGCATTAGACTTTGCCTATCAGGTTCATACCGAAGTTGGGCATCGCTGTAGAGGCGCCAAAGTCAATGGGCGAGTCGTTCCCCTTAATCAAAATCTGCGCAACGGCGATCAGGTAGAAATTATTACTAGCCGCCGTGAAGCACCAAGCCGCTCATGGTTAGATGACTCCTTAGGCTATATTGTCACCTCCAAAGCCAGAACGAATATCAGCCATTGGTTTCGTCAACAAGCGCGAGATCAGAATGTTGCCGACGGGGGTATGCTATTAGATCGCGAGTTCAAGCGTCTAGGATTGATGAGCATTGACTTCCAAGCGCTCTACGAACGCTTAGGCTTCGCTAGTTTGGATGATCTCTATGCCTCGGTTGGCGCCAGTGACCTCGGAGTTATGGATGTCATCAGCGCGGCGCTTGAACTTGAAAATGGCCCAGGAAGTCATGGTCTGCTTCCTGTCCAATCTATTCAACAACACGAGTCTGGCCCCGTTATCAATGGGGTGGGTAACCTCGCAATGGAATATGCAAGTTGTTGTGCTCCGAGTTCTGAATCTGAGATCACCGGATTCGTTGACAATCGACGCGTGGTAATTGTTCATCGCAGTGACTGCCCTAATGTTTTGCAGTTAATGCAAGACGAACCAGAGCGAATTATTAAGCTCACATGGGGCCAGCAAAATGAAGATCGTTACGCCGCCCAATTAAAGATTGAGGCGTGGGATAGAACGGGATTATTACGGGATGTCACCACGGTTCTGGATCTAGAAAGCGTGAACGTCACCGCGATTAGCACCAAATCTGATCGTGACACCAGTACGGTAGATATGAGCATTGAGTGCGAAGTTGATAGTATCCACTCGCTCGCGCAGTTAATTAGCGTGTTAAATCAGTTACCCAACGTGATCAGCGCGCAGCGCATTGGTTCGAAGAAGTCAGCCAATGCATAGCCTGTCCGATTTGATCTATTTAATGGCGCGCCTTCGTGAACCGAAAACGGGCTGTCCCTGGGATATTAAGCAGGATTATGCGTCGGTTGTACCCCACACCATTGAGGAAACCTTTGAGGTAGTCGATGCCATTGATCGTGGTGATATGGAAAACCTGCGTGAGGAACTTGGCGATCTTCTCTTTCAAGTGATCTTTTACAGTCGCTTGGCGGAAGAGGACCAGCGCTTTAGTTTTGCAGAAGTGGTTGATGGGATTGTGGCTAAGCTTCTTCGTCGTCATCCACATGTCTTTCCCGATGGAACGCTTCAAAGTTCGCGCGATCCTAGCCATGTGCTCAGCGACGAAGAAATCCGTGCTAACTGGAATAAAATTAAGCGCGCGGAGAAACCTCGCGCAACGGTACGCTATCTGGATTCAGTGAGTCGCTCTCAGCCTCCTACAGATAGAGCCTATGCCCTACAAAAGAAAGCGGCGAAGGTCGGATTTGATTGGCCTAATAGTATTGAGGTGATGGCGAAGGTTCACGAGGAGTTGGCGGAGGTGGAAGAAGCTGTCGCATTAGCGAACCCGGGCGCCATCGAGGATGAAATTGGCGATGTCTTATTTAGCGTTATCAATTTAGCGAGATCGGTGGGCACGGACCCGAATACCGCATTGCGCAGAAGCAATGAGAAGTTTTACCAGCGTTTTAGTTATATCGAAGAAAATCTTAAAATACAGGGTATTTCCATGGCTGATGCTAGCCTCGATCAGATGGAATCACTGTGGCAAGCCGCTAAGGCCAAAGTCTAGAATTCATCGGCGAAATGACCGTCATTTGCCACTGGGAAGTTTGCGATAATTACTTTAAAATGTCGGCAAATTTCACAGAGCTATGGTCGTGAATACTCACTTCGCGTAGGCTATTTGTTTATAAGTGAATCAAATTGTTATTCATGTCGCGGCAATTAGCGATTAGAGGAAAATTAAATGCGAGTAATTCTGTTAGGCGCGCCGGGCGCAGGAAAGGGCACTCAAGCTCGATTCATTACCGAGAGCAAAGACATCCCGCAGATCTCAACGGGTGATATGCTTCGTGCAGCAGTAAAGGCAGAGTCTCCACTTGGACTACAAGTTAAAGCTGTCATGGCGTCCGGTGGTTTAGTTTCGGATGAAATAATCATTGGTCTAGTCAAAGAGCGTATTGCTCAGCCGGATTGTGCCAACGGTTTTCTGTTCGATGGCTTCCCACGTACTATCGTGCAGGCAGAAGCATTAATTCAGAACAACGTAGAAATTGATTTGGTATTAGAGATTGACGTTGCGGATGAAGAAATCATCAAGCGCATGAGTGGTCGTCGTATGCATCCGGCATCAGGTCGCACCTATCACATCCATTACAATCCACCAAAGCAGGAAGGGATTGATGATGAAACCGGCGAAGCGCTTATTCAGCGTGACGACGATAAAGAAGAGACGGTTCGCAATCGCCTTGATGTATTCCATGATCAGACTCAACCACTAATCGAATTCTATAAGAAGCAGGCTGACGCAGGTCAGTGTCGTTTTGCTAAAGTGAACGGTATCGGTTCCGTTGAGTCGATTACGGCCCAGGTTCTTGAAGCAATCGCGTAATTCTGTGTTGTGTTAACCCTGACAGGCTCCTTTAATGGGGCCTGTTTTGTTTATTACTAGGGAAAAGCTATGTCTAAAGCCCCCACTATTTTGGCCCTCGATACCTCTACTGACGCCTGCTCGGTAGCGCTGCTCAGTGCGGAGGGTTGTGTTCAGCGTTTCGAGCAGGCCGCTAGGCAACATACAAAGCGCCTCCTACCCATGGTAGATGATGTACTTGCCGAGGCTCAGCTAACGCTCAACGATGTTGACTGTATTGCCTATGGAGCGGGTCCAGGCAGCTTTACGGGGCTTCGAATTTGCCTAGGGGTTGTACAAGGCTTGGCTTTTTCGGTGAATAAACCGGTAGTCGGGGTCTCGACGCTGGGTGCGATGGCACTTCAGGCAGCTGAAGAGTACGAGGTATCCCGCTGTCACGTTATTCAGGATGCACGTATGTCTGAATGTTATGAGGGTATTTGGGAGCGAGTGGGTGATACAGTGATCCCAGTACTATCAGATAGACTGATTTCCCCAGATCAAATTGAAGTGTTTACTGCCGATGAAGTGATCATCGGCACAGGCTTTGAAATGATTAATGACGCTCAGCGGCGTTCGGCCGGCACAAAATTTAAAGGTCAGATAGATCCACAAGCGGCGTTTATTGCGCGCTTGGCGGTGGAAGCCTTTGTTCGCGGCGACGCCGATTTGGCTGATGATGTGGAACCCGTATATCTGCGCAACGAAGTAAGTTGGAAAAAGCGCGTGAAACTGGTTGATCAATTTAAATCGTCGTAACTTGGAGTTGAGATGGATTTATTCCATGCTTTTTTGTTGGCAGTGATTCAAGGGCTAACTGAGTTTTTACCAATTAGTAGTTCGGCCCACCTGATTCTCCCAACGGCCATCTTCGGTTGGCCCGATCAAGGTCTGGCCTTCGATGTAGCGGTTCATGTTGGAACGTTAATGGCGGTTATGATTCACTTTCGCGTTGAAGTAGTCCGCTTTACTAGGGCATGGTTTGGTTGGTTTTCGGGAGTCCGCAGCCCTGACTCAACTTTCGCCTGGATGATACTTTTCGCTACGATCCCCGCTGTGATTGTTGGGCGACTACTCAATGATTTTGTCGAACTGTATCTCCGCTCTGGGTGGATAATCGCCGGGACCACAATTTTATTTGGTGCGTTGCTCTGGTATGCCGACGTTATCGGCAGGCGTATCCGAACTCGTGATGAGCTAACGCCTCGCCATATGTTCTGGATTGCAGTTGCACAAGCGCTCGCGTTGGTTCCAGGAGTTTCTCGCTCAGGAATTACCATGACGACGGCGCTGTTCTTGGGCTATTCAAGAAGAGCGGCGGCGAGCATTTCGTTTCTGCTATCGATTCCGCTTATTGCGGCGGCCGGCTCATACAAAGCTTCTGAGTTATTGGCGGCACCGAGCATCGATTGGATTCCAGTGCTGTTTGGTCTAGTAATCTCATTTATCAGTGCCTTCGTATGTATTAAGCTATTTATGCGCTGGTTGGATCAGTTGGGAATGTTGCCATTCGTTATCTATCGCTTCGCACTTGGCGCGTTACTCATCGTTGTTTTGATATAGGGCTCAGGATATGAACGTTGCATTTTTAGGCTTAGGCGTCATGGGTTTCCCAATGGCGGGATACTTGGCGAAAGCTGGTCATAACGTGGTGGTTTACAATCGCAGCACGGCAAAGGCCGAACGTTGGGTGGCTACCTACCCCGGCGCTGCCGAGGCGACGCCGGCCAAAGCCGCGGTTAATGCAGATGTCGTATTCGCCTGTGTCGGTAACGATAACGATATTCGCTCCGTGTGTTTAGGAGATGACGGTGCCTTTTCGAGCATGAAAGCGGGCAGTGTTTTTGTTGATCATACTACCGCCTCTGCTGACGTGGCCAGAGAGCTTGCGGAAGCGGCGAAAAAGTTAAGCCTAGCGTTTATTGATGCGCCCGTATCCGGTGGTCAGGCTGGCGCAGAAAACGGTAAGCTAACCGTAATGTGCGGCGGTGATCAGGCAGTGTTTGATCGCGTAGCGCCGCTGATGAATCACTTCGCTCAATCGGTGAAGCTGATGGGGCCAGTGGGATCAGGTCAGCTCACTAAGATGGTTAATCAAATTTGTATTGCCGGCATCGTCCAAGGTCTATCAGAGGGGCTACATTTTGCCCAAAAAGCAGGCCTTGATGCAGCGGCAGTGATTGAGGTGATCTCAAAGGGTGCAGCCCAATCTTGGCAGATGGAAAATCGCTATCAAACTATGCTGGCTGGCGAGTACGAACACGGTTTTGCCGTAGACTGGATGCGCAAGGATCTTGCGATTGTCTTAGCTGAAGCGGATCAACAGGGTGCGAGTGTGCCGATGACTGCCCTAGTCGATCAGTTCTATGGTGATGTTCAGCGTGCAGGGGGAGGCCGTTGGGATACCTCTAGCCTGTTAGCTCGTTTGCAACACATCGATAACATCGAATATTAACAGGTTGTATTGATGTCTTTAGCGTTGAATCACAAGCACTATCGAACCACTAACGGTTTGAACCTGGCGTATTACGAGTCACCGAATATTGGTCAGCGTCCGGTGCTGGTGTTTCTCCATGGCAACGGTTTCGCTCCGCGAACTTACCAGAAGCTACTTACTCAGTTATCAGAGCGATTTGATTTATTTTTGCCTGAAATTCAGGGGCACGGTAATAACCCGGCTACCGGAAAATTTGAGGGCTGGAATGAATGGGCCGAGGCCATCGCTGACTTAGTTCAGGAAAAACGTGCAAATTGGAAAACGTGCCTAGGAGCTGGGCATAGTTTTGGCGGTGTTCTCACGACGCTTATTGCAGCTAAACACCAACACTTATTTGATCAGCTATTACTCCTCGATCCCATTTATCTGCCACGCAGAACAGTTTGGTTCACTCGCTTCGTCTGTGCAGTCGGGCTAGGAAATTTTCATCCCATGATTGCGATGACACGCCGCCGGAGAGCCCATTTCCCGTCAAAGGAGGCGGTCTGCCAGCAGCTTGAGGGTAAAGGTGTCTTTGCTAATTGGGATCCCGAGGCCCTGCGAGACTTTGCCGATGCCAATTTCAGTGAAGCGGAAAACGGAGTTCGTCTCACTACCTCACCGGCGTTAGAGGCGCAGATTTTTGGCAGTTACGCGCGTGGGCTTCGACCTGCAGTGAGAAAGATTACAGTACCCGTGGATGTGCTCTACGGAGATCAAACTTACCCCTTCCAGCAGCGAGCAATACTTGAAGTTGCTCAGCTTAACGCTAAGATGGAACTATATCGCGAATCTGGGGGGCATTGTTTTATGCAGGAAACGCCCGAACGAATCGCACAAAAAATGCTTTCTCTCTACGATAATAACAAGGGCTAGATTGAGCCAAGAGGATGTGATGATCGACACTTTCAACCGTGGTCTACTTAATTTTTTAGCCGCTTCACCAACGCCGTTTCATGCTGTTGAGAATATGGCTAATGCCCTCAGCGATGCCGGTTTTACCCGTCTTCACGAAGGCGATGAATGGAATCTTGTTCGTGGTGGTCGCTATTATATAACTCGTAATGATGCCTCAATTATCGCCTTCGTAAAGGGGCTGTCAGATGAGGTTGAAACGGGCATCCGTATGGTGGGAGCACACACAGACTCGCCGAACCTCAAGGTGAAACCGCAGCCGGACATTTACTCAAAGGGCTATTGGCAGCTAGGTGTAGAAGTTTATGGTGGCGTACTTCGCGCTCCTTGGATGGATAGGGATCTTAGTCTTGCTGGGCGCGTAACCATTCGTGATGTTCATGGAAAGTTGAAAAATGTGCTCGTGAACTTCGAGGACCCCATTGCGATAATCCCAAATTTGGCCATTCACCTTGATCGCGAGGCGAATAACAAAGGTGCTCCTAATCCTCAGGAGGAAATGGCTCCAGTTCTGGGCCAGTGTGATGATGACCATAAGCCAACGCTCAATGCTCTCCTGCTGAACTACATTGAAGCCAATTACTCAGACCTCCAAATAGATAGTATTCTCGATCACGAGCTAAGCTTCTACGATGTCCAACGCGCTGGCCTGGTGGGGATTAATAAAGACTTTATCGCCAGTGCTCGCCTGGATAATTTGCTGTCTTGCTATATTGGCTTGGAAGCTATGATCGCGTCGGGTACTGACGTCTCGACAGTGTTAATTGCTACCGATCATGAGGAAGTTGGCTCAATGTCTGCCACGGGCGCTCAGGGTCCAATGCTAGAGAGCTTATTGCGTCGCTGGTTGGGTGATGATGAGTCGGTGGCCCGCGTGCTAGACAGATCAATGATGATCTCGGTGGACAATGCCCATGGGATCCACCCCAACTATGTTAATAAGCATGACAACAACCATGGTCCTCTGTTAAATCAAGGTCCGGTCATTAAGATCAACGCGAATCAGCGTTATGCAACCACAAGTGAGACATCGGCTCAATTTAGGATGCTCTGCGCTGACGCGGGTGTAGCCTGTCAGGCCTTTGTTACCCGCGCCGATATGGGCTGCGGCTCAACCATTGGCCCCATCACAGCAGCCGAACTAGGCGTTAAGACCATAGACGTCGGCGTCCCGACTTTTGCGATGCACTCGATCCGAGAGCTTGCAGGTAGTATGGACTCCTTCAACCTCGTTGCGGTACTAAAAGCCTTTTATATGATGAAGAACGCACCCGGCGCCGCCCGCTGATTCGGTGCGAATTCTTCTTCTCTCTGGCTACCATGCGGCGTCTCACGCCTATTGGTGCCAGCAGTTAAGGCAGATCCTTCCTCAAGCACAATGGCTTGAGTTGTCGCTGCCGCCACGCCATTTCAGTTGGCGAACCCGCGGTTCATCACTGGCTTTTGCGACGCATTATAGAGCGCAAATTGAGGCCTTTGAGCCCACCATGGTTGTGGCAACTTCTATGGTTGATATGGCGGCGCTACGCGGCTTTTTCCCCCAGTATTCGACCCTTCCGTGGGTGTGTTACTTTCACGAGAATCAGTTTGCTTATCCAAATAGTGTTGAGCGCAAGGGGTTGGTTGATCAACAGCTTACCTCCATCTACTCAGCGCTATCGGCAGATACCATCCTATTCAATTCGCAATTTAATCTGGCTAGTTTTCGCCAGGGTGCGAAGCGTCTCTTTAAGAAATTACCTGACTTCAGCTCCCCGGAAATGATAGACAGTTTGCTGGCTAAAGCACATGTTTTGCCGGTACCCATCGCCAGCGATGCATTTCGTAGGGATGAATCAGCCGATGCGCCGCCAAGTATTGTTTGGAATCATCGCTGGGAGTATGACAAAGGGCCAGACCGCCTGGCGCTGTTGGTCGATACCTTGGTACAGAAACAGTTTGATTTCACCTTACATATTGTGGGTCAGCGATTTCGCCGTGTCCCCGATGCGCTACAACAGTTACTTACCAAATACGAAGGCTCCCGGTACCTGGGGCAGATTGGCTATATGGGCGAACGTCAGGATTACTTAGATTTATTAGCGGGCGCGACCCATGTGCTATCCACAGCAATCCACGACTTTCAGGGTTTGAGTTTGTTAGAGGGCGCAGCGGCCGGTTGCAGTGTAATCGCTCCAGCTAGATTGGCCTACCCCGAGTGGTTTGCACAGCAATGTCATCAGTCCTCAGCGCAGCCATCAGAGGAAGAAGCGGAAGCGGCCATTGAGGTGCTTATGAGGCCACGTGAAAATGCTGATGTATCATGTTTATCGGCGGTGACGTTGGCGCCCGCTTACCTTGAAATCTTTAGCCTTTAGTCGTTGGAAAGTTTCGCCTATTAACCGCTTGAGATAAGCCGAAAAAAACTCAGCGAAGCGATGTTCAAGGCGCTAATCTATTAGCAGGAGCTTCCTTTGATGAACGCAGCGGTTTTAGTGATTGTTATTCGAGAGAATTTCTTTAGTATACGCCGCCGCAACCCTTGATCGCGGAGAGAGTACATTGAGTCGTCAGAGTTTTACAGCGGGACAGCGCTGGGTTAGTGATAGCGAGCCAGAATTAGGGCTTGGTATGGTGGTTGAAGCCGAGAATCGCCGCGTGCGTATCTTCTTCCCAACCAGCGGTGAAGATCGAACCTATACGATGAACGACGCGCCGCTAAGCCGGGTTCGCTTCGAGGTTGGTGACGTGGTTGAATACGGCGAAGGTGAGACCGCAAGTGTCACCGATGTTGATGACGACAATGGTATTTGTATCTACCACCTGAGTACTGATCGCTCGGTAGTTGAAACGCAGATCATTTCCGGTACCACCCGTTTTCCAAGTATGGAGCGTCTAATGCGCGGTCGCTGGGATCGTGCTAGCTGGTTCCGAATGCGTCGTGACGTTTCCCAAATGCTCCCCAAGATAGAGGAATCTCCCGTTCGAGGTCTTGTTGGGCCGCGGGTTACGCCTGTACGCCACCAGTTACATATCGCTCACTCACTTAGTCAGCGCCACGCCCCAAGGGTGCTGTTGGCCGATGAAGTTGGCTTGGGTAAAACCATTGAAGCGGGTTTGATTATTCATCAGCAATTATTAACGGGGCGAGCCAGTCGAGTCCTGATTTTAGTGCCTGACTCGCTTGTGCATCAGTGGTTGGTAGAGATGCGTCGTCGCTTTAACTTGATGTTTAGCATCATTGATGAGTCCTCGTTCGCTGATACTGATGAAAATCCGTTCCTTGGCGCACAGCAGGTACTTTGTCCTCTATCTTTAATCTCCGGTGATTTGGATCATCTTCAGGCGGCCCTTGCCGTGGACTGGGATTTATTGGTTGTTGACGAAGCCCATCATATTGAATGGCAGGAAGAAGGCAGTCCTTGGGAATACAGCTGCGTAGAGCAGTTGACCATTCAAGCACGAGGACTGTTGCTGTTAACCGCGACACCTGAACAGATGGGTGAGGAAAGTCACTTCGGCCGACTGCGCTTGCTTGATCCGGCGCGCTATGGAAGTTTCGCCGAGTGGCAGCGTGAAGAACAACAGTTCCGTCAGGTGAATGAAATTCTCAAAGCGCTTGAAGGTGGCGACGAACCAAGCTTTGAGGCCTTGAAGGTAATTTTAAGTGAGGATGAGCTCACCGCCCTGAACCAACATCAGGGGCAGGAGCGTTTGGATTGGTTGTACGACACGCTGCTCGACCGTCACGGTACTGGGCGAGTGATGTTCCGCAACACGCGTAAAGTGATTGCTGACCTACTGCCGGGTCGAACCTTAGAAAGTTATCCACTAAACGGCGATCAGCTTCCTCCAGAGGCGCTGACGGGCTTTGCTGGGTTAACACCCGAAAAGCAATTGGGTGAAGGATGGATCGAGTCGGACCCTCGTAGCCAGTGGTTACTCGACTTCCTGAAGACGCACAAGCGAGAGAAGGTGCTAGTGATTGCTCAGCATCGTGAAACGGTTGAAGAGTTGGAATCCTGGTTAACTCTAAGACATGGCGTTCGCGCGGGAGCTTTCCACGAAGGGCTCAGCTTAATTAACCGCGATAGGGCGGCTGCTTGGTTCGCTGATGAAGAGGATGGCGCACAAGTTCTTCTGTGCTCTGAAATAGGCAGTGAAGGGCGTAACTTCCAGTTCGCTTGTCATTTGGTGATGTTTGATTTACCCGGCCATCCCGACCTGTTAGAACAACGTATTGGACGCTTGGACCGTATTGGTCAATCTCGTCGCGTTACCGTCCATGTGCCATATTTTGAGTGTTCTGCCGGCGAGGCACTATTCAATGTTTACGATGAAGGGCTGTCGGCATTCGTCAGTACCTCGGCCGCTAACGGTATTGTTTTCCAGTCCAAGCACGATGAAATTTCGGCACTGCTGAATGATCCGATGGATCTAGAAAGTGGGTTGATTGAAGATCTTCAGCGTGAGGCGGAAGCAGTTCGCGAGCGCTTAGCGGATGGCCGTGATTGCCTGCTTGAACGGTCATCGCACCAACCAGAGCAAGCGCAGAAGGTAGTGGATGAGGTGGACGAGCAGGACGATGACCCAGAACTAGAGCTCTGGTTACTCGATGCGTTTGACCGCTTTGGGATTGAAAGTGAGAAGCTGTCTGAGCGCATCTACCTCATTCGCCCCACGGGCCACCGAATGATCGAGCAGCTCTCATCACTCACTCCGGAGGGGCTCTCCGGTACCTTCGACCGTGAAATAGCCCTCGCGCGCGAGGATGTAGAGTGGTTAACCTGGGAACACCCGCTAGTGATTGAGTTCATTGAGCTGCTTACGAGCGGCGATTACGGGACTGCCCAGGCCGCGGTGGTTAAACACCCGGATGTCGCAGCCGGTACTATTCTGCTTGAATGCTTCTTCAAACCACTCCATGTGGCGCCGAAGGCGTTGCAGGTTGCTCGCTTTGCACCCATGCAGCCACTTCGTGTAGTACTGAAGAATGGCGAGGTATGGAGTGACCCAGTCAGCTCTGAATCCATCGATGAACATCGCATTAAGCTAGACAGAAAGCCTGTTCAAGCGGTGGTTGAAAAACTGACACCGCAGCTAAAACGAATGATTAAGGTTGCCGGTGAATTCGCTGAAGCGGATATTAGTGCCGAGTGTGTGGATGCCGCCTACGATGCGGAAGATTTTTTCAATCAGGAAATTGAACGTCTCGAATCGCTGCGGTTACGAAACCCAAGTATTCGCCAGGACGAAGTGGATGCATTAATAGCGCAACGCGATGGCGTGGTTAATGCAATCAATGCCATTGATGCTCGTCTTGATAGCGTACGTTTTGTCCTAGCGACCTAATCGCTACGATTATCGTTCTCTCCTAATGCCTCAAGCAGTACTTCGTTCACGTCGAACGAGGTACTCAGCAGGCTAGCCTTTACGACGAAAATACGTTTAGATGAGTTTAAGTTGATTGATTAACTGAGGCCGCCCGAATGTTGAGCTTACTCACCGCGTTGGTGTTAACTCCGCCGCTATCTTCCCTTGCTATTGAGTACCATGAATTTGATCATGAACAGGAGATTCATGGCGAGCGATTGGGTGGGCTATCTGGATTGTCCTATTCAGACGGCGATTGTTATGCAGCGGTAAGTGACGCGCGAGACAAACCGTCAATTTTTCGCTTCTGCTTTAGCGGTGATGAGCTGAGCTGGGAACAGCCGCTCCCCTTAATTCACCCGTCAGGTGAGCCGATGAGTGCTATGCAGCTAGATGGTGAGGGCTTGGAGACTTCATCTTCGGGCTGGTGGATGAGTGCTGAACTAACCGTAGAAAACCCTGATCAATTCCTCTTTCATATCGACCACCAGGGCAGGGTAAGCGAATCAATCCTCCTGCCTCCTGAATTGGCGGATTTAGAGCTGGTGTCTAACGGAACCTTTGAGGCTTTAACGCGGATTGCCGATGGCTCGCTGTTAACCGCATTGGAAAAGCCGCCACTGAATTATCCTATAGATCGACATTTACTCACTCCGTTGGTGGCGATTAACACCGCTACTGGGGATGCGGTCATCAGAGGATATTATCCATTGGATGAAGTGTCGGAAAAGGTTGATCGAGGGTTGGTGGCGCTGGGTGTGTTACCGCCGTTAGTGCGTCAGGAGAAGCCGCCAAGTGCTGATCAGATTGGCTTGGAAACACTAGAAACTGCCACACCGCCAAGCTATTTCTTCGCGGTAGAAAGGCACTACGAACCTGGTGTAGGGAATAAAATCGTCTTCTTTGTGTTTGAGTTAGTTAACGCAGAGGAAGTACCGAGTACGGTGAATAAACAACGTTGGTTTGAACTAGCGGAGTTAGGAATTGATAGTGATAATATTGAAGGCGCGGTGATTGATTCTTACGGGCGACTGGTGCTAATAAGTGATAATAACTTTAGCTCGCACCAGCGCACGCAAATCATTCGCCTAGATTTCAGCTCTCTTTTTCTACTCTAACGGCGGTGCCGTAGGCTAGCAGCTCTGCGGACCCTTGCATTACTGGAGAGGTTGTTAAGCGCATCGCGACAATAGCATTGGCGCCTAATTGCTGAGCTTCGTCCGTCATTCTATCGAGTGCCTGCTCGCGGGATTCAGCCATCATCTTGGTATACTCGGTAATTTCCCCGCCAACAATTGAGCGCAGTCCGGCCAAAATGTCATTACCTACGTGGCGAGCTCGAATGGTGTTACCGCGAACTAAGCCCAAGGTATCGACAATACGGTAACCAACGAGTTGGTCTTGAGTGGTTATGATCATAATTATTTCTCCACGTTCTTCGAGTAGTAATCATCCTCTTTGCTGGCTAAACGCTCTTTGACTACCTTAATAAAGAGCGCGCCAACGCCAATCAGGCCAATGAAACCAATTAGGCCCAGTGGGAAAGCGGCAATCAAACCAATAAGCAGTGCGCTCAAATAGATGATTGCCAACACAGCGAGGGCGCTGTAACCAACTTTCTCAAACTTATCCATGTTGACCTCCCGCCTTAAAGAATACGAATACAGTAGGGGTAGCGGAACTCTTTACCGTCACTCACCTTAACCGCTGCAATAATGACCAATACCACATCCGCGATGACCAGGGTGAGTAGACCCAATACCGCGAACGGAATACCGATTAAGGTAAACACCAAGGCGATACAGATCAGCGTTGCAATAAATAGCGTGATCTGGAAGTTAATCGCCTCGAGCGCTTGCGCTGCAACGAAGCTAGATTCGTCCTTTTTCACTAAATAAACAATCAATGGAGCGATTAATCCACCTAGCGGAATGATAAAACCAGTAAGCGTGAGTAAGTGCGCTAGGGCACCGACTGATCGTTCCTGCTCGGTGGGTGACACGGGAGCGTTTTCCGTAGCTTCTAACGTTGTTTCTGTAGTTGTCTCGTTTGTGTTATCCATGACAGCTCTCCTTATGCTTTGTCTAATGTTAATTAAACTTAACATCTGTGTCAAATGTTTTCGATTTAATAGTCTCGCTTAAGATGGCTGGGCGAAAAAAAAGCTTAATCGTTATTGGCGTTAGCCAGAACGAATAAGCTCTGTGGTGACTGCTAATTTTGCGGGGCAATACTAGCGGTAGCTGCGAATACCCACTGCCTTACGGACTTTGTCCAGTAGCGGCGTAGCGTGAGCTCTGGCTTTTTCTGCGCCCTTAAGAAGCTCCGCTTCAATGTAGCTTGGATCCGCCAAGATCTCTTCATAGCGGGTTCGCGCGTCGGAGATTTCTTCGTTCACCAGTTCAAACAGCTGCTTTTTGGCTTCGCCCCAGGCAATACCCTCAGCAAAGGCTTTACGCATATCAGCGGTTTGTGATGGCGTGGCAAAGGCTTCCCAAATCTGGAACACCGTAGAAGTATCTGGATCTTTAGGCTCGCCAGGTTCTAGCAGATTGGTCTTAATTTTATTGATGTGCTTTTTGAGTTTCTTCTCGGTGAGGAAAAGTGGAATAGTGTTGCCGTAACTCTTTGACATCTTCCGGCCATCTAGACCTTGCAGTACCGCAACGTTATCGCCCACTACAGCCTCTGGCAGCGTGAAAGTCTCACCGTAATGATGGTTAAAGCGCGCAGCCACATCACGGGCCATTTCAACATGCTGAATTTGATCTTTGCCAACGGGTACTTTGTGGGCGTTAAACATTAGGATGTCGGCCGCCATCAGCACCGGGTAGGAGAATAGTCCCATGGTAACAGCCGCGTCCGCATCAAGCCCTTCATCAAGATTGCTTTGCACCGCAGCTTTATAGGCGTGAGCACGATTCATTAGGCCTTTAGCCGTAAGGCAGTTTAATACCCAAGTTAGCTCGGGAATTTCTGGGATATCCGATTGACGATAGAAGGTGGCGTTATCGGTATCCAAGCCCAGAGCCAGCCAGGTAGCGGCAATCTCTTTGGAGGAGAGGGCAATGGCTTCGGGGTCCTGGCACTTGATCAGCGCGTGGAAATCCGCCATGAAATAGAAGGAATCTACGTCGGCCTGCTTGCTGGCTTCAATAGCAGGGCGAATGGCGCCCACATAATTTCCCAAGTGTGGCGTGCCGGTAGTGGTGATTCCCGTTAATACAGTATGTTTGCTCATGATACTAAGCTACTTCTCTTGATTGTCATTTAGAGCGCTATTCTACCTGTGATGGCGGTGGCTGACTAGCGAGTTGGGGTGAATTAGAACGGGATAGGATTTATCTCTAAGCTAGCAGATAGTTAGTTTCAGTTGACAGTTAGTCTTCGAGGTTAGCTAGGCCTCAACATCCGGCGCCACCAATACCGCTACTTCCACTTCATTCAAAAAACCCTTAGGCAGAACTTTCTGAGTTCGGAGAATTCTCGCGCCGCCGGCACCCTCGCCCAGCTGTGAAGCGAGTGCTACAATTTCTCCCGCCGCCGCCGCAGACTGCAGTCGGGCCGCTAAGTTAACGGGACTCCCAACGACGCCGTA
The DNA here is from genome assembly GCF_947497555.1 of uncultured Umboniibacter sp. Classification (NCBI taxonomy): domain Bacteria; kingdom Pseudomonadati; phylum Pseudomonadota; class Gammaproteobacteria; order Cellvibrionales; family Cellvibrionaceae; genus Umboniibacter; species uncultured Umboniibacter sp. The sequence goes on along the minus strand of NZ_CANMGY010000003.1, from coordinate 48,470 downwards.
TTTAGTCCGTCGCTCGCTGCCCATATTGCCGACTACCACTTCGCCACGAACGACACCAATACCAATGCCAATATTAGGCAGCTGATCTCGCGCGTTCTTTTCGTTCACCTCATGAATAGCTTGCTGCATGGCTACGGCGCAGCGCAGGGCGGAAACGGTATGTTCATGTAACTGGAGTGGAGCATTGAAGAGGGCGAGTAGGGAGTCACCTTCAAATTCATTCACGATGCCGCCGTGTTCGTGGACGACCTCGGTCATGGCGCCCAGATAGTGGTTGAGCAGCGTCACCACCTGTTGCGGTTCAAGGGAGTCAGCAATAGTGGTAAAGCCTCGCATATCACACATAAGGAGAGTGACTTCTCGGAGCTCACCACCTAGGTCAGTTCCCTGAGGCTGACTTAATAGCGTATCCACTACCGCGTGATTGAGAAAGCGGCCCGCTAACTGATGCATCAGTTGGTGCTTTCGCTCGGCCTGACGGTTCTCGAAATCCTCCAGCTCGCGCTGTTGACTATTATTCAGTGCCGCGGCAATGCGGGCGTTGAACATAGCGCCCTGAAAGGGTTTGGACAGAAAGTCGTAGGCACCACTCGAAATCGCTTCGGCGGCAATATCGGTATTGGGTGATTTAGCGAAGAGAATAACCGGGAGATTACTATACTGTGGGTCAGCCTTGAGCTTTCGCAGTAGTTGTAGTCCGCGGAAGTTATCCACCGCGAGGTCAATGAGTATGAGCTCTGAATGCTGGCGAGCCAGCGCATCATAGGTTGAGCGCTCGGAACTGGCTATCTTAAGGTGGTGGCCAATGCGTTCTAGTGGACGACACACCTGTTTGCGAATAGGTTCATCCGGGCTGACTACTAGAATATGACCTTTGTTATCGGTCGCCTTGAGCTTTTCGAAGCGTAAACTATGCAGGTGAACCTGAAGATTCTTGAGTTCCTGAAGTGCCGCGATATAGTGAACGTCTTTTGGCGTGCTTTCATTAGGGTTAAGCGCACTTTCGATGGCACGATGCAGGGCCTCGAGTTGTTGAGTGCGCCAGAGCTCAGTGAATTGTTGGGCTAACTCTTGCTCATTGGCGGCACAAAAGTAGTAATGCGCGGCAGCAAGCGCGCTGGGTAATACGTCAAAAGAAGACATCAGTACCATAGCTTTTGTGATTATTACCGTTTATTGTAACGTAGGCTTATCGTAAATCCTAAAACAAAGTTGGTTTAAACATGACAACGCTCTCACAAGTTGAACTATTCAGCGGCTTACCGGCCGAAGCTCTTGAACAATTACGCGGCATGCTAAAGCGACAGCGGTTGCTCGCCGGCGAGAATCTCTTTAGCGAAGGCGATGACGCTACTGGGCTGTATCTTATCCAGAAGGGGCGTCTTAAGGTCTATGTGGCCCAAGAACATAAAGAGTTTATCCTCAACATTCAGCAAGCTGGCGACGCCGTTGGCGAGTTGAGTTTGCTCGATGGTGAGCCTCGGTCGGCTACCGTCATGGCAATGGAAAATACCGATCTGTTATTCCTAAGCAAAGATGATTTCGCCCGTTGGTTGGAGAATGAGCCAAAGATGGCGCAGCGTTTAATCTCCTCACTGACTCAGCACATTCGTCGGATGACCGATAAAATTCGCGGACTCGCACTGCAGGACGTCTATTCGCGTGTACGTCATGTCCTCGAGGGAATGGCTGGACCGGCTGATACCGATGGCCTGAGGTATATTGCCGACCGTCTGACGCAGCAGGATATTGCTGACCGTGTGGGGTCGTCGCGTGAGATGATTGCGCGTATTCTTAAGGAGCTCGTCATGGGAGAGTACATCTCGGTAGAAAATCGTCATGTCACCCTATTGAAAAAACTTCCAGAGCGCTTTTAATCTTTTTGGTACCTTGGGTGCCTACTAGGACGCAAACATAATGCACTGTGATGTGTTGGTAATCGGCGCAGGCGCGGCGGGTTTAATGGCCGCTATCACCGCTGCTAACTTCGGCCATAAAGTTCTATTGGTGGATCACGCCAATAAACCGGGTAAGAAAATTCTGATGTCCGGCGGTGGGCGCTGTAACTTTACTAACTATTACGTTGAACCCGATCGTTTCCTATCTCAAAACCCACATTTTTGTAAGAGTGCGCTCTCGCGCTATACCCAATGGGACTTTATTCAGTTAGTCGATAAGCACGGTATTGGCTACCACGAAAAGGAGTTGGGCCAACTCTTCTGCGACGGCAAAGCCAAAGCTATCCTAGAAATGTTACTGGAAGAGTTAGATAGGGCCGGTGCCGAGCTGCACATGAATTGCTCCATTAGTCAGGTCTCGACAACAGAACAGGGTTATCAGCTTGCTTCAACCCTGGGTAACATCAAAGCTAAAAAACTAGTGATTGCTACGGGCGGATTATCGATTCCTACTCTAGGAGCCACGGGTTTTGGCTACGAAATTGCCGAGCAGTTTGGGCACTCGCTTCAACCCCGACGCGCGGGCTTGGTGCCTTTCACCTTTAGCGATCAACATAAAACGCTCTTTGCCAGTTTATCGGGTAGTTCAATTGATGCCGTGGCGAGTGTTGGTGATACGAGTTTTCGCGGCGGTGTGCTGTTTACCCATCGGGGGTTAAGCGGTCCAGCCATTCTCCAAATTTCCTCCTACTGGGACGCGGGTGATGTGCTCACCCTCAACCTGCTACCGGATATTGACGCGAGTGAATGGTTAACCTCACTGCGCAGTGAAGCACCTAAGAAGCAGCTGAAGACGCTGCTCGTAAATCATTGGACTAAGGCAATCACCGAAGCCTTCGACGGCATCTTTGACTTATCTCGAACCATGGCATCGCTCTCAAATGACGATATCAGTCAGTTGGCTGAGTCTCTTAATGCGTGGCCGCTGCGCCCTTCAGGCACCGAGGGCTATCGCACAGCAGAAGTGACTCTAGGTGGCGTGAATGTGGATGAAGTCAGCTCCAAATCCCTTGAAAGTAAGTGCCAACCTGGCCTGTACTTCGTGGGCGAAGTGTTGGACGTCACTGGGCACCTCGGTGGTTTCAACTTCCAGTGGGCATGGGCTTCAGCCGTGGCCTGTGCTAGCGCTATTCACACTGAGCTTGCGGGCTCTTCGGATTGACCCTAGGCCGCAAAGAATATAGGCTTCGACTCTTTTAAAATTAGGTTTTAAGACCGCATGATAGAGTTAGTCAATGTCAGTAAGACCTTCTCGGTAGGTCAGCAACAGATTTCCGCACTCGATGATGTCAACCTAACGGTACCGGCAGGCTGCATTATGGGCGTTATTGGCTCGTCGGGAGCCGGTAAAAGCACGCTCATTCGCTGTGTTAACGGCCTCGAGAGTGTCACCACTGGATCCGTAGTAGTAGATGGTACCGATTTAACGGCATTGGGTGAAAAGGGCTTGCGTTTGGCTCGTCGCGAGATAGGGATGATTTTTCAACATTTTAATCTCCTTAGCTCACGTACAGTGTACGATAACATCGCGTTCCCCTTAGAGCTTCAGGGCGCGTCGACCGAGGAAATTAACGCGGCGGTTGAGCCGCTACTAACACTGACTGGACTATCGACCAAGACAAACCAATACCCCAGCCAGCTTTCTGGTGGACAAAAGCAGCGGGTGGCCATTGCTCGTGCTTTAGCGGCGAAGCCTAAGGTTCTGCTCTGCGATGAGGCCACCAGTGCTTTGGACCCACATACTACCCAGTCTATTTTGGCCCTGCTGCGAGACATCAATCGCGAGTTGGGAATCACTATTCTCTTGATTACCCATGAAATGGAAGTGGTTAAGTCGGTGTGTGATCGGGTGGCGATTATTTCCGATGGTAAAATTGTGGAGGAGAATGATGTGCCCTCCTTCTTCGTTCACCCAAAGACTGATTTAGCGCGCGAGTTTGTGAAGAGCGCACTCCATGAGAAGCTTCCAGAGGCTATCGAAGCGAAATTACAGCGAGCATCCTCGGGTAACGATGAACCCATTATTCGCATCTCTTTTCTTGGCGGGAATGCGTCAACGCCGCTTATCAGTCAGGTAAGTCGGGATTGTGAGGTAGACCTTAGTATTATGCAAAGCTCATTAGAGCTGCTTAATGGTCAAACGATGGGTTTCCTTACTGCGCAGTTAAGCGGCACAGACGAGAATGTTAGTAGAGCAATTAGACGATTGAAAGATGAAGCGAACGTAACCGTGGAGGTGCTTGGCTATGTGGTATGAAAATTTTCACCTCCTTGGGCCTGCGGTCATTGATACCCTCTACATGGTTGGCGTATCCGGATTACTGAGTGCCTTGGTGGGCATCCCATTAGGAGTAATCCTCTACCTAACGCGAGAACACAAACTGCTCGAGAATCGTCTAGTTAATCGAAGTGTTGGGGCAATTGTCAATGCGGCGCGTTCAGTTCCCTTTATTATTCTCCTGGTGGCGATTATTCCCTTAACGCGAATCATTATTGGCACCTCTATTGGTACCTCGGCAGCTATTGTTCCGTTAACACTGGGGGCAATCCCCTTTGTTGCTCGCATCGTAGAAGGTGCTATCGCAGAGGTACCAAGCGGTATTATTGAGGCCGCTCAGTCCATGGGCGCTAGCCCATTGCAAATTGTTATCAAAGTGCTTTTGCCTGAGGCGATGCCAGGGTTGATCCACGGCATAACGTTAACCTTGGTAACGTTAGTGAGCTACTCGGCTATGGCCGGTGCGATTGGAGGAGGAGGTCTGGGAGACCTAGGCATTCGCTATGGTTATCAACGTTTTGATGGGCCGTTGATGCTCGCCACGGTAGTAGTCTTAGTTATCATGGTTCAGGTTATTCAAAGTTTCGGCGATTATCTTGTTCGTCGAGTAGATAAAAAATAGGACGTGTTATGAAATTTTTGAAACTGTTGGCGTTACCGGTCTTGTTGGTTAATTTGTTCGCCTGTAGCGATAGTGGTTCGGATCGCCTTCGGGTTGGTGTGATGGCCGGCCCGGAAGCGGACCTTATGAAAGTCGCGGCCGATAAGGCATTGGCAGATTTTGATTTGGAAGTTGAATTGATCGAATTCTCTGACTACATCTCACCGAATGTCGCACTCGCGGACGGCTCACTGGATTTAAACGCTTTTCAGCACGAACCTTATCTCAATAGTATGATCAGCGATCGAAATTTTGCGCTGCAAAAGGTGGCGGCCACGTTTGTCTATCCTATTGGTGGCTACTCTAAAACGCTTACGAAGCTTGAGGATCTAAAACCGGGTGACAAGGTCGCGATTCCGAATGATCCAACTAATGAGGCGCGCGCGCTGCTGTTGTTGGATCAGGAAGGCTATATTGGCTTGGATGACGCAACCAATTTAGAAGCAACTCCCTCAAATGTTATTTCCAATCCACTTAATCTGGAGTTTATCGAACTGGATGCGGCACAGTTGCCGCGTAGCTTAGATGACGTGGCCATTGCTTTTATCAACAGTACTTACTCGGTTCCTTCAGGGTTAATTCCTACCCGTGATGCGCTGGTGGTTGAGAACAAAGAGAGCCCCTATGTAAACTTAATCGTGTCACGTATCGATAACGCTTCGGATCCACGTATTGCACAGCTGGTGCAAAGCTATCAAACATCGGAAGTGATTGAGAAGGCTGAAGAGTTGTTTAAGGGTGCGGCGGTCGCCGGCTGGTAAGATAGGACGCGTCCCTTCAACTCATGCCCTTGCAGTCGATCGCCGGGTGTTAGTATTGAGTTGAAAGGACGGTATTATGGAGCTAACTTATAGCTCCATATCGGCGAATGAATCGATGTCAACTTTACTGTCGATTGCGCCAACAAGGTAAGAGGTGATTTCTGTCTCCTGCGGTGCAACCTGAACCGAATCACTTCGTAACCAAGAATCCATCCAAGGAAGCGGGTTACTTGAGCGGCCATAAAGCTCAGGATAGCCGACATCACGAAGTCGACTGTCGGTGATGAATTCAATGTATTGCACTAAGATGTCTTTGTTCAGGCCAATCATTGAGCCGTCCTTGAACAGGTAATCAGCCCACTCCATTTCCTGCTCTGCCGCTTCACGGAAGATCGCTATGACTTCGTTACGTGTCTCTAGTGCGATTTCGGCAAATTCTGGATCATCTGCGCCGTTAGCCATCTGGTTGATCATGAACTGCGTGCCGCTAAGGTGCAGCGCTTCATCGCGGGCGATAAGGCGAATGATCTTAGCATTACCTTCCATGATGGCACGTTCAGCAAACGCAAAACTACAGGCGAACGAGCAGTAGAAGCGAATCGCTTCCAATACGTTAACCGATACGATCGTCAAGAAAATCTTCTTCTTAAGCTCGCGCTTAGAAATCGTGACTTCTTTACCGTTGAGAGTATGGGTTCCCTCGCCGTGGTGGAGGTAGACCTGCGAGTACTCGAGTAAGTCATCGTAGTAGTCGGTCACGCTGTTAGCACGAGAGATGATTGCCTCATTATCAACGATGTCATCAAAGATCACCGACGGGTCAGGCATGATGTTACGAATAATATGGGTGTATGAGCGCGAGTGAATCGTTTCGCTAAACGCCCAGGTCTCAATCCAAGTTTCAAGCTCAGGTAGCGATACCAAAGGTAGCAATACGACGTTTGGTGAACGGCCCTGAATACTATCTAGTAATGTTTGATATTTGAGGTTACTCAAGAAAATATGACGTTCGTGGTCAGGTAGCTTGCTGAAATCCTTACTGTCCTTCGAGACATCAATCTCCTCCGGGCGCCAGAAAAAAGACAGCTGCTTTTCAATCAAACGCTCAAACATCGGGTAGCGCTGCTGGTCGTAGCGCGCTACGTTGACGTTCTCGCCGAGGAACATCGGCTGCGAAAATGCATCAAATTTCTTCTTGTTAAAACTGGTGTAGTTCATTGATATTCTCCTTGTATGGAGGGCTTGCTAAGATCATTAGATCTTGCAAGCACCTCCTTCACAGCCTTCCTCTTCAGCGATATGAACTTCCGCTGTGTCCTGGTATTTCTCTTCAGCACCATCGCGGGTGTTGTGGTAATACAGGGTCTTGAGGCCGTTCTTATAAGCCAGTAGTAAATCACCGAATAGCTGCTGCATAGGCACCTTACTATCTTTGTACTTACTTGGGTCATAGTTGGTATTGGCGGAAATTGCCTGATCGACAAACTTCTGCATGACGCCCACTAGCTGCAGATAACCGGTGTTATTTGGGATCTGCCAAAGTAGTTCGTACTGATCCTTGAGGCGGTGCAACTCGGGTAGAACCTGCTTCAACACACCATCCTTAGATGATTTAACACTCACTAAGCCACGCGGTGGCTCGATGCCGTTGGTTGCGTTGGAGATCTGCGAAGAGGTCTCACTCGGCATCAAGGCACTCAACGTAGAGTTACGAAGTCCGTGCTCAACAATTTCACTACGCAGTGAATCCCAATCTAGGAATAGTGGCTCGCCACAGTACTTATCTACCTCAGCTTTGTGAGAGTCGATAGGCATAATTCCTTCTGAGTAAGTCGTATCGCCGAATGCTTCACAGGCGCCAAATTCTTTAGCTAGCGTGTTTGAGGCCTTCAGCAAGTAGTACTGGATAGCTTCAAAGGTTCGGTGGGTTAGACCAAGCCCTGAACCATCGGAGTAGCGTGCATTGTTCTTCGCCAAGTAGTAGGCATAGTTGATGACGCCAATGCCCAATGTACGACGACGAAGGCTTGAATTTTCCGCTGCCTTAACCGGGTAGTTCTGGTAATCCAGGAGGCTATCCAGCGCGCGAACGATGAGTTCAGCCAGCTCATCTAGCTCATTGAGGTCATCAATTTCGCCCAAGTTAAACGCTGCTAGAGTACACAGTGCAATTTCACCCTCAGGGTCATTGATGTCATTCAACGGCTTAGTGGGTAGCGCAATCTCAAGACACAAATTAGATTGGCGGATAGGCGCTTTATAAGGGTTGAATGGGCTGTGAGTATTACAGTGGTCAACATTCTGGATGTAGATTCGTCCAGTTGAGGCGCGCTCCTGCATAAGGGTAGCGAACAGATCCACCGCTTTAACCGTCTTTTTGCGAATGTTCTGCGCCTGTTCATAGGTAGTGTAGAGGCGTTCGAATTCGTCTTGGTCGCTAAAGAAGGCATCGTAGAGGTCCGGCACTTCATCAGGGCTAAAGAGCGTGATGTGGCCATTTTTGATCAGACGCTGATACATGGTTTTGTTTAGCTGAACACCATAGTCCAAGTGGCGGACTCGGTTTTCTTCAACACCACGGTTGTTCTTGAGTACCAGTAGGTCTTCAACTTCTAGGTGCCAAAGCGGGTAGAAAAGCGTCGCAGCGCCACCTCGCACACCACCCTGAGAACAGGATTTAACTGCCGCTTGGAAGTACTTATAAAATGGCACACAGCCGGTGTGGAACGCTTCACCGCTACGAATCTTACTACCAATGGCGCGAATTCGGCCGGCGTTGATGCCAATCCCTGCGCGCTGACTGACGTAGCGAACAATCGCCGTGGCTGAGGCGTTGATTGAATCAAGCGAGTCGTCACTTTCAATGAGAACACAGCTACTGAACTGTCGAGTTGGGGTGCGAACCCCTGACATGATAGGTGTAGGTAGCGACAGCTTGAATAGGGAGGCTGCATCGTAGAAGCGACGAACGAAGTCTAAACGAGTCTCTTCCGGGTATTTGGCGAAAAGTGCCGCGCCCACAAGCATATAAAGGAACTGCGGGCTTTCGAAGTACTCTCCGCTAACACGATCCTGAACCAGATATTTACCTTCAAGCTGTTTAACGGCAGCATAGGCAAAGTTGAGATCACGGCTATGATCGATCCAGCTGTTCATTTGCTCGTAATCATCGTAGCTGTAGTCTTCAAGCAAGTGCTTGTCGTAGCGATTCATATCAACCAATCGCTTTACCTGGCAGCGAAGATGCGGCGGCTCAAACTGGTTGTAAGCCTTCTTACGCAGATGGAAGATATTCAAGCGCGCAGCGAAGTACTGATAATCAGGTGTTTCTGCAGAGATGAGGTCCGCTGCCGATTTAATTAGCGTCTCATGGATCTCACTCGTGGTGATACCATTGTAGAACTGCAGCTGGGCATTGAGCTCAACCTGAGACACCGAAATGCCCTCTAGACCGTTGGCAGCCCAATTTAGGACGCGGTGGATCTTCTCTAAGTCGATGGGCTCGGTACGGCCACTTCGTTTGGTAATTAGCAACGTCGCCTGGTTCACTTCGTTGTCTCCTTGTTTGATCGATTGTCTGCCGCAAATAACGGTATTTTTATCGGCACTCAGCAATCGTTAATTGTTATAAGCCTGAGCTGATGTCTGGTCTTGTTTCTTCCGTGAAACTGGCGATGTTCTCATTGAGCTTGACGGTGCCAAAATGGCCTGTAAGTCAATGTTTTCCAGTGATTCTGGGTGAAACGGTAGTAGTGACTGTATGATTCGCAACCACCACATGTGGTGTGTTACTGCAAATTCATTACTAGATATAGTGCTACTGCCGTTGCTTAAGGTCAATCAAAATACTAAAAATAAAGTGTATTTTTTTTCTTGATTTTTCTATCTGAGCTGCTACCGCAATGTGATCAATATCACGCTCTTTTAGCTTTGGTGTTTGGGGGCGAAGTTAGTGCAAACTAACTTAGCTTGTCGTAATGAAATCTGCGTTTTGCACGGTTAACCCACAGCAATTCAACCTGAACTGGAGAAGAGTTCGATGAGTCCTACTCGGGGATACTAAATTCGATAAATTTTGGTTGAACGAAGTGAGTATTTTTCGCTTCAGCTTACTATGTGTCGAATTTGCTTAGGATTGGTTGAGGGTCTACCCGCAACCTGTTAAGGTTCTCGCCATTTTTAACGGGCCTTATTCTCCTCCGACAAAGTCATTCTGGACTAAGCTTGGCGGAGTTATCTTTTTCGCTTAAACAATTGGATTATCATGATTCTTTCTTCTACTCGCTCAGATTGGCTGGGCAACATCCGCGGTGACGTGCTAGCGGGTATCGTTGTGGCGCTAGCGCTCATCCCAGAGGCAATTGCCTTTTCTATTATTGCTGGTGTTGACCCTAAGGTTGGTCTCTATGCTTCGTTCTCGATCGCCGTAGTGATTGCTATTGTGGGCGGGCGACCAGGAATGATCTCGGCGGCTACTGGCGCGATGGCGTTATTGATGGTGACGCTGGTCAAGGAGCATGGACTTGAATATTTGTTTGCGGCAACGCTGCTGACTGGGCTATTACAAATTGTGGCGGGCTATTTAAAGCTTGGGCAATTGATGAGCTTTGTCTCGCGCTCCGTGGTAACGGGCTTTGTGAATGCGTTGGCCATCTTGATCTTCATGGCTCAGCTTCCTGAGCTGACTAATGTGACCTGGCATGTTTATGCTATGACGGCAGTAGGTTTAGGTATTATCTACCTTTTCCCCTATGTTCCGGTTGTGGGCAAAATCATTCCTTCGCCGTTGGTCTGTATTCTTGCGTGTACTGCCTTTGCCATGGTTGTTGGTTTAGATATTCGTACTGTCGGGGATATGGGTGACTTGCCCGATACGCTACCAATATTCTTGTTCCCTGATGTGCCACTGAATCTAGAAACTCTGCAGATTATTTTCCCCTATGCCGCAGCAATGGCGGTTGTTGGTCTATTAGAGTCGTTGATGACGGCTACGATTATTGATGACTTTACGGACACTGAAAGTGATAAGAACCGCGAGTGTAAAGGTCAGGGTATTGCCAATATTGCCACTGGCTTTCTGGGCGGCATGGCGGGTTGTGCGATGATTGGTCAGTCGGTGATTAACGTCAAATCTGGCGGTAGAGGACGCTTGTCTACTTTTGTAGCAGGTGCGGTCCTCTTAACCATGGTGGTTTTCTTGAGTGACTGGGTATCGCAGATTCCTATGGCTGCTTTGGTGGCAGTCATGATCATGGTGTCGATAGGTACCTTTAGTTGGCAGTCCATCGTTGACCTAAAGTCTCATCCCATGTCGACCAATATTGTGATGATCGCGACAGTGACCGTAGTAGTTATGACGCACAACTTAGCGATTGGTGTATTTGTTGGAGTACTATTGGCCTCACTCTTTTTCGCCAATAAAATTTCGCACTTCATGTACTGCAAGACGCAAACTTCCGAAGATGGCCTGGAGGTTCGATATGAATTTCACGGTCAGGTTTTCTTCAATTCGTCTACGCGCTTCGTAGAATACTTCAACTTTAAAGACGTTCGCGAACGAGTCATTATCGATCTGACGCAGGCCCATTTCTGGGATATTTCTGCAGTTGGCGCCTTAGATAAAGCGGTATTGAAATTCCGTCGCGAAGGTGCTGAAGTAGAAGTGATTGGCTTGAACGCGGCGAGCCGAACGATCATTGATCGTTTTGGCGTGCATGATAAGCCTGAGGAAATCGACAAAATCATGGGAGGGCATTAATGGGAAGCACTCAACAAAAGGTATTAGCATGTGTCGACGGATCGCAGAGTGCGACCTCCGTCGTGGACTACGCCACCTGGATTGCTGCAGCGGTTGATGTACCGCTGCAGCTATTGCATACCATTGATCAAGCAAAAACTCCTGCGGTCGCTGATTTATCGGGAAGTATTGGGTTGGGTGCTCAGCGGGAACTCTTAGATGAGTTGACGCAGGTTGAGGCTCAGCGCGCTAAGCTTCTCATGCGCCAGGGAAAGATGATTCTTGATGCGGCGAAGGAACGCGTTGAATCTAAGTCTGCGGTTCAGGTTTCGTGGCGCCAACGTCATGGATCTCTCGCAGAAAATCTGATCGACCTTGAGGATGAAACTCGAGTGTTGGTTCTCGGCATACGGGGTGAATCTCACGCTGATGGTCAAGGTGGGGTGGGGCATAAGATCGAATCGGTACTCCGAAGCCTGCATCGACCGATGTTAGTCGTTAATCAACCCTTTCAGGAGCCAAAGAGTATCTTGCTAGCCTACGATGGCAGTGAAGCAGCGGACAAAGCGTTGCAGATGGTGGTCTCGAGCCCGCTACTCAAGTCTCTGCATTGTCATGTTGTCTTTGCAGGCTCTGAAGAGGCGAGTATTAGGCCACTTGAAAAGGCTAAAAATACCTTAGAGGCAGCCTCGGTTGCGATGACTTCACACCGTGTTTCCGATGATATCGCTGCCTCGATAGGTCGCTTACAATCGGAATATAAGGTGGATTTGACAGTGATGGGGGCTTTTAGTCATGGCCGATTACGCGACTTTTTGTGGGGAAGTGTTACCGCAAAGGTGTTGGAGAACACCGCTAAGCCATTACTACTATTACGCTAGAGTTAGTCAATTAACAGCTATTGAAGATCAACTAGCTCTGGAAATAAAACGGCGTCGCCTATGGGCAACGCCGTTTTTTTATACTCTCGGTGTGTCTAAGCGCAACGCTGCGAAGCGCTGTTAAATCAGAGCGCTTCAGCCGTTGGTTCGATGTTGATTAAGCTATCTACATAAGCAATGATGTCGTCGGACTCGTATAGCCAGGTATGGCTTCCGTCTGCCGCTTTAATACGCAGGCAGGGTGCCTTCAACTTGCCGCCATCTTCGGCTAATTGTTTACGATAAACAATGTCCTTCTTGGCATTACGTAATTCAATATCGAGTCCACGGCGACGAAAGTGGCGCTTGACCTTGACACAGAACGGACAGGTTGGAAATTCGTAGAGGGCCAAAGGAGCGGTAATTGCCGCATATTTAGTAAGTTCTTCATTACTAAGTACTGGTTTTTTAGGGCGGGTTAAAAAATCAATGATAAGGATAATACGCCCGAGAATGAATCTTACAGCAGCCATGAACAACCTTTTACACAATTTAACAAGTATGAAAGTGGCGCATCTTAACGACTAACTTCGCGGATGTCGAGCGTTAGCGTTCAGGGTGTTGGCTCATCCGCTAAGCGCGTATATTTCCAGCGAAGACTCCATACATTCATCACTTTTTCACTGTAGGTGAACCGACCACTTGAGCCATTGTAGGCAGCAAGTGCCAGATGCCAAGAATCATCATGTTTATCGAGGTAGTGGCGAAGGATGGCGCAGCCGTAGCGAATATTAGTTTCAATCTGCATCAAGTTATCACCGGGTGCGCCAATCTCATCAATCCAGAATGGCATGATCTGCATAATACCCAATGCGCCAACACGACTAATCGCAAAGCGGTCGAAGTGCGATTCAATCTCCATAATGGCGAGCACTAAATCTGGTGGAACATCATTAGCATGTGCGGCCACGAGAACGTTCTGCAGAATTTCCTCGGCGTCCGAATCATTATAGCGTTCAACCAGCGGGAGGGCGGTGACTAGCCAGAGTTCAATTGCTAGCGGGTCAAGGTGAGGAAGCTCCGTAATAATCGCCTTATGCATTTGCTCGCGATCACTGGGAGATAGGGAGGGCTCGGATGCATTGGCTGAAATCGCGAATGCACCGATCCATAGAGCTATTACTAAGGAGAGCTTGCTAGCCGTTGACACGGGTAAGCAATTCGGTCAATAAATTATCAGCAGCTAGGGACTCATTTTCGCTAGCGTGGCGATGGCGATATTCTATTTCACCAGAATCCAAACCGCGGTCACCGATGACGACTCGATGAGTGATGCCTACTAATTCGATGTCGGCCAGAATGCCGCCCAAGCGAGCCTTTTCGGCATCCATTAGCAGTACTTCAACGCCCGCTGCCGTGAGTTGTTGGTACAGCTCATCACAGACAGCTGCCACCTTCTCACTCTTGTGATAATTAATCGGAGCGATCGCCACCTGGAAAGGTGCTAGCGCGGCTGGCCATTTAATGCCGTTATCATCGTAGTTTTGCTCAATCGCTGACGCCACAACACGGGTGATGCCAATACCGTAGCAACCCATGGTCACTACTTGGTCCTTGCCGTTTTCATTTAGTACCGAGCAATTGAGGGCTTGCGAATATTTGTCTCCCAGCTGGAAGATATGGCCTACTTCAATACCTCGTTTGACAACGATTTTACCTTCACCACAGGGGCTTGGGTCGCCCGCTTCAACATTGCGAAGGTCAACTACTTCTGCTGCGTTAACATCGCGGTCCCAATTAACATTGGCTAAGTGATGGCCATTTTCATTCGCGCCACAGTAGAAGTTGCTCATACGGTCGGCAGAGCGATCACAAAGGACGGTTAGCGTTAGTTCAATCGGTCCGACTGATCCCGGATTTGCGCCCGTGGCGGCGAGGACTTCCTCTTCCGTTGCGAAGGTTAGCGGAGCATGAACCGCTGAATGCTTTTCAGCCTTTAATTCGTTCAAGGTATGATCACCGCGGAGGACGAGTGCGACGAAGCTATAATTGCCGTCTTCATCGTGAGTACCTTGAACAATCAGTGTTTTTGCAATCTCAGCGGGCTGGCAATTGAGCTGCTGGGCCACATCGTCAACCGAGCGCGCGCCCGGGGTGGCGATCTTGTCAAGGGCTGCAGCGGCAGCGGCTCTTTCACCAATCGCTAAGGCCTCGGCAAGTTCTACATTAGCCGCGAAGTCAGAGCTGTCAGAGAAGGCAATGTCATCTTCACCCGATCCCGCTAAGACATGGAATTCGTGCGAGGCGCTGCCGCCAATGGAACCTGTGTCGGCGAGTACCGCACGGAAGTTCAGGCCGAGGCGCGAGAAGATATTGCTGTAAGCTTGATACATCGCTTCGTAGGTCTGTTGCAAGCTCTCTTGGTTGGCGTGGAAGGAGTAGGCGTCCTTCATGATAAATTCACGTGAACGCATCACGCCGAATCGCGGACGGATCTCATCGCGGAATTTGGTCTGAATTTGAAACAGACTAAGTGGCAGTTGCTTGTAGGAGCTGATTTCGTTGCGAACAAAGTCGGTAACGACCTCTTCATGTGTAGGCCCTAGGCAGAACTCACGACCATGACGATCCTTAAGGCGAGCCAGTTCCGGCCCATACTGCTCCCAGCGGCCGGACTCGTTCCAGAGTTCGGCGGGTTGAACCACCGGCATTAGCATTTCCATGGCACCCGCTTTAGTCATCTCGTCACGGACCACTTGCTCAACTTTTCTTAGTACGCGAATACCTGTTGGAGTCCAGTTATACAAACCGCTAGCGAGGCGGCGAATGAGGCCAGCACGAAGCATAAGTTGATGGCTGATCACCTCGGCATCGGCCGGGGTTTCTTTTAGCGTTGATAGTAGGAACTGACTGGCGCGCATGAATAAATCTCTCGCTGGTTCGCAATGGGTTTTGATTCGTAAATCTGATTAGCCGCTATTGTAGGTAAAAAGCGGAAAAAATGCATGGATTAATGTTATCGGCGTAGCTTGTCTATGATATAGTTCTCGACCCGTGCGATGGTGGTGAAGTTTCACTGTGCTATCGCAAACCCCCTGCGGTTTATAATCGGTTTGCTCCAGCCCAAAAAGCGCTTGAGTTAAAAGTCGCCGTTCGCCATGAACTGGCGCCTGTTTTCGCCCTGTATGAGCTCAACCAGCCCCTAGCGGAAATAGCACGTATGACAGGTATAATTCACCCGTCACTATTTTAGTTATCCGGCGCACTCTGCCTCAACAGAGTTCGCTAACCATGAGTTGGGAATGTCGTAATGCGAACAATATACTGCGGTGAGCTCCGCAAAGAACATGTAGACCAAGAAGTTACTCTGTGCGGTTGGGTAGATAGCCGTCGAGATCATGGTGGTGTTATTTTTATCGATCTTCGCGATCGGGATGGTATCGCTCAGGTAGTGATTGATCCTGACGCTGGCGAACATTTTGCCACCGCGGATAAGGTTCGTGCCGAGTATGTATTGAAGGTTACCGGTAAGGTTCGTGCTCGCGATGCAGGGCTCGTCAATAGCAATATGGCAACAGGCGAAATCGAGGTTTACGGTTATCAGGTTGAAATTCTTAACGCTTCGGCGCCAGTTCCATTCCAGTTAGACGGTTATACCAATGTGGGCGAAGATGTTCGTCTGAAGTACCGCTACCTTGACCTTCGTCGCCCGGAAATTGCTCGTAATCTGCAGCTTCGTTCGAAGGTGACTACCGATATTCGTAACTATCTAGATGACGAAGGCTTCCTCGACATCGAGACGCCAATTCTAACTCGTGCCACCCCTGAGGGTGCGCGCGATTACTTAGTCCCATCGCGAACTCACGAAGGTAAGTTTTTCGCACTCCCACAGTCGCCGCAGCTATTCAAACAGCTGCTGATGGTGTCGGGAATGGATCGTTACTATCAAATCGCCAAATGTTTCCGCGATGAAGACTTACGTGCTGATCGTCAGCCTGAATTTACTCAGATTGATATCGAAACTTCATTCCTGGATGAAGAACAGATTATGTCGATTACCGAGGACATGATTAAAGGGTTGTTTAACAAGCACTTAAACGTTGAACTCGGTGATTTCCCGCGTATGCCTTTTGCTGAGGCGATGGATAAATATGGTTCCGATAAGCCAGATCTTCGTATCCCTCTCGAGCTAGTGGAAATCAAAGATATTATGGCGAGCGTTGATTTCAAAGTGTTCTCAGGCCCAGCAAATGATCCTAAAGGACGAGTTACCGCACTGAAATTACCAAAAGGTAACAGCCTGTTAACACGGAAGCAGATTGACGACTACACCAAGTTTGTATCCATCTATGGTGCTCGTGGCCTAGCGTACATAAAAGTTAATGACGTTGATGATTTGGACGGCGGTTTGCAGTCGCCCATCGTTAAGTTCCTTGACCTTGATACACGTAAGGCCATCCTAGAGCGCGTAGGTGCTGAAACTGGAGATCTTATTTTCTTCGGATCTGATACCGCAAAGGTAGTCTCCGAGGCGCTGGGCGCACTGCGTTGTAAGTTAGGTGAAGACCTTAATTTGTATACCTGTCAGTGGGCGCCAATGTGGGTAGTTGATTTCCCAATGTTCGAGGAAACTGAACACGGTCTTACGGCATTGCACCATCCATTTACCGCGCCAGCCTGTTCGCCTGAAGAGCTCATGGCTAACCCAGAATCAGCGTTGTCGCGTGCCTACGATATGGTACTAAATGGCTGTGAATTAGGTGGTGGATCCATTCGTATTCACGATCAAACCATGCAGGCAGCGGTATTCAAGCTGTTAGGTATTTCCGACGAAGAGCAGCGTGAGAAGTTTGGTTTCTTACTTGATGCACTTCAGTATGGTGCGCCGCCACATGGCGGTCTAGCCTTCGGCTTGGATCGTATCATTATGCTGATGACCGATTCATCATCCATCCGCGATGTGATTGCCTTCCCGAAGACTCAGACTGCAGCCTGTGTGATGACCGATGCACCGGGGGCGGTTGATAACGATCAGCTCAAGGAATTGAGCATTCGCCTTCGTCTAGCTGAGTCCGAGTAACGGAGGTAAGCTTTGGCCGGTCATAGTAAGTGGGCGAACATTCGCCATCGCAAGGCGGCGCAAGATGCCAAGCGAGGAAAGGTATTTACTAAGCTGATTCGTGAGCTAGTTGTTGCGGCGCGCGCAGGTGGGCCAATACCGGACGACAATCCTCGTCTTCGTGCCGCAGTAGACAAAGCGCTCGGCGCAAATATGAAGCGCGATACGATCGACAAGGCGATTGCTCGCGGTGCGGGTAATGCCGAGGGCGATAATTACGATGAAATTCGCTACGAAGGTTATGCGCCAGGTGGCGTTGCCGTGCTTGTTGAGACGATGACGGATAATCGCAACCGAACCGTTGCTGAAGTTCGCCATTGCTTCTCCAAACGAGGTGGTAGTTTGGGCACTGATGGCTCGGTAGCCTATTTATTTTCTCGCCAGGGTAAGATTTGGGTCACCAGTACCGACGAAGATGCAGTCATGGAACTTGCATTAGAGCACGGTGCTGACGATGTAGAGCTGGTTGAAGATGCCATTGAAGTAAGTTGTGATTGGACTGAACTACTCGCTGTTCGCGAAGCCCTGCAGCTGGCAGGTCTGAGTATTGCTTCGGCCGACGTTGAGATGGTACCAGCTACTCAGGTTGAGCTGGATGCGGAGGCGGCCGAGAAGGTGCTGGCAATGATTGATGCGTTGGAAGATCTCGATGATGTTCAGAACGTCTATAGTAATGCTGATTTTAGCCAGCTCGAGGATGCCTGAATCCACGAGGTCATTGGTTCACTGAAAAGGTCGGCCTAGAGGTCGACCTTTTTTTTGTCTGTGGTACACTTCAAATAACAATAAGAACTGGATAAATAAACAGTTATGTCGATTATCTTGGGCATTGACCCTGGGTCACGTAAAACAGGTTTTGGCGTTATCCGCCTTGATGGTCGGAAGCCCGTTTACGTTGGTAGCGGCGTGGTTAAACTACCTACCGATGCGCCGCTCGCTGAGCGACTCAATATCCTATTCGAATCCCTTGTTACGGTCATGTCAGAATACCAACCTAATGAGGTCGCCGTTGAGGATATTTTTATGAGTAAAAACGCTATGTCAGCGTTGAAGCTAGGGCATGCTCGTGGAGCTATAATGGTGGCTGCAGGGCAGCAGAGTTTGCCGGTTTTCGAATACGAGGCCAGAAAAGTAAAGCAGATTGTGGCGGGTAGCGGTAATGCCGACAAAACAAGTGTTCAGCACATGGTAGCTCGTCAGCTTAAGCTGCCTGGTCGACCCCAGGAAGATGCAGCGGATGCCTTAGCGGTGGCGCTTTGTCACGTTCATTTTAATACGGGTGTTGTCGCATCCACTGGCGCGGGGCGATTTAGTCGTGGCCGTCTTCGGAACTAGAGGTAATAAATGATTGCATTGATTCGTGGTGAGCTCCTGTTAAAGTCAGCACCAACGGTGGTCGTAGAGGCTGGCGGTTTGGGCTACGAAATTGAAGTGCCTATGACCACCTTTTATGAGTTACCCGAATTAGGTAGTCAAGTTCAGCTATATTGTCATTTTGTTGTTCGAGAAGATGCTCAGTTGTTATTTGGTTTCTACGATGGCAAATCACGAGACTTTTTTCGAACGTTGATTAAGGTTAATGGTGTCGGCCCTAAGATGGCCATTGCCATGATGTCGACGTTAACGACGGATGAGCTCATTCGAAGCGTCAATGAAAACCAAGTTGCTCGGTTAGTAAAGATACCGGGTGTTGGCAAGAAGACTGCGGAGCGCTTAATTATCGAATTACGCGACAAATTAGCTGCCTTTGCTTCCGCCGATGGAGCCACGAAGGTCAGTGTATCAAGTACCGCGCAAAGCGTTTCAGGTGATACCATGATAGAGGAAGCAGAAGGCGCATTAATTGCTTTAGGGTATAAGAAGTCAGATGCCGAAAAGATGGTTTCGGCCGCATGGAAACTAGGTGATTACAGCCGCAGTCAGGATTTGATCCGCGCTGCATTGAAAACGCTGAGCAAGTGAGGTTGATATGATTGAAGTGGATCGATTCGTTGCGCCGGAAGCTTCTGCTAGCGAAAAACTGAGCGAACAGGGTATTCGCCCTGGCAGCCTCAATGACTATATTGGTCAAACGGCGGTGCGCGATCAAATGTCGATTTTTATGCAGGCCGCAACTGCTCGTGCTGAGTGCCTTGATCACACGCTTATCTTTGGGCCGCCGGGATTAGGAAAGACGACCTTAGCAATGATTATCGCGGCGGAGATGAACGGTCAGTTGCATTCAACCTCTGGGCCAGTTCTTGAGAAACCGGGCGATCTAGCCGCCATTATGACGAATCTTGAAGCCGGCGATGTGCTGTTTATTGACGAAATTCATCGACTTGGACCAGTGGTAGAGGAAATCCTTTATCCAGCGATGGAAGATTTTCAGTTAGATATTATGATCGGCGAGGGACCTGCAGCGCGCTCTATCAAGTTAGACTTGCCTAACTTTACACTGGTGGGCGCGACAACTCGAGCAGGCTTGCTAACCTCACCATTGCGCGATCGATTCGGTATCGTTCAGCGCCTGGAGTTTTATTCTGAAAGTGAGCTTCAGCAAATTGTCACCCGAGCAGCTGGAATTTTTGAACTGCCAATTGATGATTCAGGGGCTAATGAAATTGCTAAGCGTTCGCGAGGCACCCCACGAATTGCGAATAGATTATTACGACGTGTTCGTGACTTTGCAGAGGTTCGGCACGAGGGCGTTGCGACTAAAGCCGCTGCTCAAGACGCCCTCGATACCTTAAAAGTGGATCAAGCTGGCTTCGACACTATGGATCGCCGGCTGCTTTTGGCTTTGATCGAAAAGTTTGATGGTGGGCCGGTAGGTGTAGACAGCCTTGCGGCAGCAATTAGTGAAGAAAGAGATACCATTGAGGATGTCATTGAACCTTACCTTATTCAGCAGGGTTACATAACGCGAACTCCGCGCGGTCGAATTGCGACTCGTTTGGCATATCAACACTTCGGTAAGCCTTGGTTGGGTGCAAATGGCTAGTACAAGCACTGAATTTCGTATATATATCGAAGATACTGACGCGGGTGGCATTGTCTACTACGTCAATTATCTTAAATTCATGGAGCGCGCGCGTACTGAGTTTATGCGTTCACTCGGTTTTAATAAAACGGCGATGTGGGACGACAGTATGTTTGTAGTCCATCGTGTTGAAGTGGACTATAAAGCTCCCGCTAGGCTTGATGATACGATTGTTGTCACTGCTCGCCCGATTGAGCTGGGACGTGTCACCGTGGTCTTCGAGCAAACGGTGACGCGTAACGGCGAACTATTGTGTTCTGGAGTAGTCAAAGTGGCTTCGGTACATGGTCAAACTATGAAGCCAACACGCCTCAATGGCGAGTTATACACACGATTAAAAGAAGAGGTTAAATAGTGGAATCAGATATGTCATTTTTGGGGCTGATTGGTGGCGCCAGTCTTCTTGTGCAAATGGTGATGCTCACCTTGGTAGTTGCCTCCGTTGCATCTTGGGTTCTTATCTATCAGCGCTGGAGTTACTTTAAAGCACTCGCTGAGAGTGACGAGAGTTTCGAAAATCGGTTCTGGTCGGGTGATGATCTCGGAAAGATCTATGCAGAGATAACCTCTGATCAAGCTAATGTACCTGTGGGTATGGAGGCCATTTTCGTTGCGGGATTTAATGAGTTTGCGAGACTTCGAGCTGACGCAACACGAATCGATGATATTACTAATGGTGTCAGCCGAGCGATGCGTATTGCGAAAAATCGTGAAGAAGACCGCTTGGAAACGCAATTACCATTCTTAGCGAGCGTAGCGTCAACGAGCCCTTATATCGGTCTATTTGGTACGGTTTGGGGGATTATGAATTCATTTCGAGGCCTGTCCGATTCAAGCCAGGCAACGCTGGCTGCTGTTGCTCCAGGAATTTCCGAAGCATTGATTGCTACAGCTATGGGTTTGTTTGCGGCTATTCCAGCAGTTATGGCTTACAACCGTTATGCTGCGAAGATGGAACGTCACATTAATCGCCACGATACCTTTGCGGAGGAGTTCTCAAGTTTACTCCATCGTCAGCTGTTGACCTCGCGAAAACAGGCGGAGAAAAGCTGATGGCTCGGCGTCGTCGATTAGTCGCAGAAATCAATGTGGTTCCGTATATTGATGTTATGTTGGTCTTATTGATTATTTTCATGGTGACGGCTCCCCTCGCCATGCAGGAAATTATCGTTGATCTCCCAGAAGCCAATGCGCAGCTCTCCGAAGAGGCTAAGGAAGATGAGGTACTCATCTTGGCGGTATTAGCTGATGGTAGCTATCGGATTAATATTGGTGAACAAGACAAAGAGATTTCTGCGGACGAACTTCGAGAACAGGTTAGTAAAGTGATTCGTGCTAACCCCAATATAAGAGTGATGGTTCAGGGAGACAAGGCAGTAGCCTACGGAGCGGTAATTGAAGCAATGGCCGCCTTAGAAGCTGCTGGCGCTTCAAGTGTTGGACTTATGACGGAACCGCGTAGTTGAAATGTTAGGCAGAACTAGTGATCGATGGGCCAGTATTGTATTCGCAGTTGGCTTACATGCTTTGATTGCGCTTTTTCTAGGATGGGGCTGGACACAGAGTATCGACTATCAGATATCGCAGCCGATAAAGCAGATTACCGCAACGCTCGTTAATACACCACAACCGCAGGCTGAGCCCGAACGAGCTATTCAGCCTAGCTCTCAACCTACTCGCCAGCCGCAACCTCAAGAATCGCGGCCAGCTCCGGTGACGTCAACTCCCGCTGTAATTGAAGAGCCGGTTGAAGAGGCTGAAGTCGAGCCCGTTCCGGAAGTTGTTCGCACTCAACCTCAACGACGTCAGCCACTTGTCGATGAACTCTCATTCGATAGCTTGTTGGAGCAGGAAGATGAAGTCCGTCAGGCTGAAAGTGAGGCGGAAATCGAAATGTCCCAGATTCAGGTTTTAGATGCAAAATTTCAGCTGCAAGTGGGTGCAAAGTGGTCTCGACCACCCAGTGCTCGCAATGGAATGGAGGTCCTTGTCCGAGTGCAGTTTCTCCCCAATGGCGAAGTGCTTGCGGCAACAGTCGTAGAATCAAGCGGCGATGTGGCATTTGATCGCTCTGCCATTAGCGCAATTGAGCAAGGCGCGCCCTACAGCTTTCTAATGGATTTCGGAGCTCCATTCTTCAATAAAAACTATCGCAATAAATTGGCGCTATTTAGGCCGGAGGATTTAAAATGACGTTAAGCCGAGTGCTTGTATTTATCTTGGTATTAGTGAGTTCAAAGGTCGCAGCAAATTCCGACCTTATCGTGGAAATTACCCGCGGCCTAGATGATCCCACTCGTGTGGCAGTTTCGCCGTTTGGATGGAGTGGGAGTTATCCATTAGCTGACGACGTAGCTCAAGTTGTGAGTGATGATTTAATTCGGACAGGTGAGTTCTCTCCAGTCAGTCGCACTGACATGTTGGCGTATCCAGCGCTTCCATCTGAGGTTAATATTCCGGATTGGCGTAAGCTTCGAACACAGTATCTGGTGATCGGTAATATGTCGCCACGCGGCGATCGTGTTGCGCTCGACTTTGCATTATATGATGTGACGGCCGGTCGATTAGTACTTTCAGGCGAAATTGAGCGTAGCCAAGGTGATCTCCGTGACATGGGCCATGAGTTAGCGAATCGTATTTATGAACAGCTGACCGGTTTTTCTGGCATATTTCGCACGAAGCTCGCTTATATTCGTGCAGAACGAGATACTACCGGTGACCACATCTTCCGTCTTGTCGTGGCGGATCAAGACGGCCATCGTGAACGGACTGTCATGCGATCACGTGACCCTATTATGTCGCCGGCCTGGTCACCGGACGGTAGCGAGTTGGCTTTTGTTTCCTTCGATGGTGGCCGTCCTGGAGTGTATCGTCAAAACCTGTTGACTGGAGAGTTGACTCAACTTACGAACTATGTGGGTTTAAATAGTGCACCGGCTTGGTCTCCAGATGGCTCTAAATTAGCCATTGTGCTGTCGAAGGACGGTGATCCTGAGATCTACCTGCTGGATGTAGCTACTAAGAGGCTCGATAGGGTCACGCATCATTATGCAATTGATACCGAACCTGCGTGGATCGACAATAATTCATTGATCTTTACCTCAAATCGAGGTGGTAGACCACAAATATACAAGATTTTACTTGATTCAGGTCGCCTAGAGCGCTTAACCTTTACAGGAGATTACAATGCCCGTGGACGCATATCTCCAGATGGGAAATATCTGGTGATGGTGCACCGAGAAAATGGTGTTTTTAAGATCGCGGCGCAAGACTTGGCAACTCGACGAGTACATGTACTTACCGAGACATCTTTGGATGAATCACCTACGATTGCTCCAAACGGCCGAGTAGTGATGTATGCTACACGAGATGGGGATAAGGGGATTCTATCAACGGTAGCAATTGACGGTGGAGTTCGCGTGAAACTCCCCGGAACTGCTGGTGATATACGCGAACCAGCATGGTCTCCGGTACTACAAAACTAAACAATTAATTTGGTCTATTATACAGTTAGTGCTAACTAACCAAACAGGAGTGAAACATGGCGATTAAATCTTTAACGAAACTTTCTGGTGTGATGTTTGCTGTCGCTTTGACAGTAGGTTGTACTTCAACTCAGGATGATGAAGCCGCGGCAGCAGCAGCTGCTGCAGCAGCACAGCAACAGCAAGTGGTAGAGAAGACTTCGGAGCAGATCGCAGCTGAAGAGCGTCAAGCTCAAATTGATTCAGCTAAAATGGACGTGACGAACTTCGGCGATACGGTATTCTTCGATTTCGATGACGCTGAGCTTAAATCTGAGTCTATCGATACTCTAAACGCTTGGGCTAACTACCTGAAAGTGAGCGGTGAGAAGGCAGTAATTCAAGGCCACACCGATGAGCGTGGTACCCGTGAGTACAATATCTCTCTAGGCGAGCGTCGCGCGAATGTCGTGATCGGTTACTTAGCTAGCCAAGGCGTTGAAGCATCGCAATTAGAGGCAGTTTCGTACGGCGAAGAGTCTCCAGCTATTGACGGTTCTAACGACTACGCGTGGAGCAAGAATCGCCGCGCAGTACTCGAACTATAAAAAGTAGGTACACTATGATCGCAACATGTTTGCGCTCATTCGTGATTGGGGTTGGTGCTATTGCGCTAGCCCCTTTTGCGTATGGGCAGGCCCCCATTGATGAATCCGTTGGTGAAGTGCCAATCGAAGAACCTGTCGTCGACACTGCTGTAGCCAACATTGATTCAAGTGGGCAATTTTATATTCAGATGCAGCGTCTGCAAAGTGAAGTGCAAATGCTACGCGGAATCATTGAAGAACAGAGCGAACAAATCCGTCGCCTAGAACAGCAGCGTTTCGATGACTTTATGGGCATCGACCAACGTTTAGCTGCGGTAGAGGCTGGAGCCGTAAGCGTGGTGGAGATGGACTCGACATCATCCACAGAGGCCGCTACAGCGTTAACAGCAGGCACAGGCTCTGCAGTCGCAGCTACTGACAGCTCAGTCGATGAAGCTAAGGAAGCTTACGATATAGCGTATGGTTTCTTACGTCAGCGGAATTTTGCTGAAGCAAAGGTTCGTTTCTCGGACTTTTTGTCGGCTTACCCCGAATCAGATCTAACTGCTAATGCTTATTACTGGCTTGGTGAGATCGCGCTTTCGGACCGCGAGTTAGAGATTGCGAGAGAACGTTTCAACTCAGTAGTGAATTTCTTCCCAGAGCATCGCAAGGCGCAGGATGCGTTATACAAGCTGGGTACTGTTTATTTTATGTTAGAACAGTATGACCAGTCTCGAGCGTTTTATACTCGAGCAGCAGAGGGATCAGGGCAAGCAGCGACTTTAGCCCAACGCGCACTCGAACAAAATTTTTAAGCTAAACTTGTTGTTCTGCTTGAAAATTTCCGAAAACGTAAACAAGCGTAAGTAGTTGTCTGTAGACGATTTTTTCTGCTTTTTACTGCAAAAGACTTGCCTTTATTTTTGTAGCGGTTATCATACGCGCCGCTTGGGTCGTTAGCTCAGTTGGTAGAGCAGTTGGCTTTTAACCAATTGGTCGATGGTTCGAATCCATCACGACCCACCATCAAGCATTTTAGAAAAACCGCGCGTTGTCGCCGGGTCGTTAGCTCAGTTGGTAGAGCAGTTGGCTTTTAACCAATTGGTCGATGGTTCGAATCCATCACGACCCACCATTTTTAGTTCGAAACTAAGCGTATTTCGCTTGGGTCGTTAGCTCAGTTGGTAGAGCAGTTGGCTTTTAACCAATTGGTCGATGGTTCGAATCCATCACGACCCACCATATAATGAATGCCGTTCACCCCTGTGAACGGCATTTTTTTTGTCGAATAACTCGATTATGCGATAGAATGCCCATCCAACAACGACTGATTCAGAAAGAAGCAATATGGCAAACCAAGCTACCCGAGAATTTGTGCAGGCACACTTAGCTGCAACCCAAGTTGAACAAGACGAGTGTCCTAAGGATTTGGCCACCAAGCAGCGTATCAAAACACTGCTTAAAGAGAAGAATGCGGTATTGATTGCTCATTACTACACTGATCCGGTTATCCAGGCCTTAGCCGAGGAGACGGGGGGATGTGTATCAGATTCGTTGGAAATGGCTCGGTTTGGGCGGGATCATGAAGCGGAACGCCTAATTATAGCAGGCGTAAAATTCATGGGCGAGACTGCCAAGATCCTCACCCAGGATAAGCGCGTTCACATGCCTGAGCTTGAGGCGACGTGTTCTCTGGACATTGGTTGTCCCATTGATGAATTCTCTGCGTTCTGCGATCAACACCCTGAGCGAACGGTTGTAGTCTATGCGAATACCTCAGCAGCGGTGAAGGCGCGGGCAGATTGGGTAGTGACTTCGTCGGTAGCACTCGAGATCGTTGAAAGCTTACATGTGAAAGGTGAAAAGATTATCTGGGGGCCGGATCAGCACTTAGGTAATTACATTCAGCGCGAGACGGGTGCTGATATGCTCATGTGGGATGGCGCCTGTATCGTTCACGAAGAGTTTAAGGCAAAGGGAATCCTGGATCTAAAGTCGGTCTATCCCGATGCGGCGGTACTAGTCCATCCAGAGTCGCCATTGTCAGTAGTTGAAATCGCTGACGCAGTGGGTTCAACCTCACAGCTTATCAAAGCGGCTCAGACTATGCCAAACGAGCGTTTTATCGTTGCCACAGATCAAGGTATCTTTTATAAGATGCAACAACTGGCGCCAGAAAAGACGTTGATCATCGCTCCTACTGGAGGCAATGGAGCTACGTGTCGCTCCTGTGCAAATTGCCCATGGATGGCGATGAACAAGCTGGATGCTATTGAACAGGTCCTATTGGAAGAGCACAACGAAATCTTTGTGGACGCCGCGCTTGGTGAACGTGCGATGTTGCCGCTGCAAAGAATGCTCGATTTTGCGAAGGCAATGAAGTAGTTGTTTACGAATAAGCCAAGAAAAATTGGGTAAAGAAAAAGGCCGAGTTAAGTAACTCGGCCTTTTAATCAATAACTACAAATTTGATGAGCTAGCGAACGTGCCTATTTAGAGTCGCTCGGATTCAACCTGAAGTTCCCGAATTTGTCGGATGCGCTCCTCGGTTCTTGATATATCAATTACATGATAGCCCTGTTGGATCATCAGGTCACGTGCAAAGCCAAGCTGCCGGACTGCCTGGGAGAAAGCGCCGTTGAGGGTATACCATTCCGCTCTTGCTTTGTGAACACCCACTAGATCACCCGCTAATCCGTAGGTCTCAGCTAGCATAAACCAAACTTCACTATGCTCGGGATTACTCTCTGAGAGTGATTCAAGCTCAATAATCGCCTGTTGAAAACGGCGAAGATCGTAGAGGTTTTGAGCATTGGCATAACTAACTGCGAATTGATCGGGATGGCGGGCCATAAGTGGATCAATGAGTGTTTGCGCCTCTTCAAAGCGTGATTGATCCCGCAGAATTTCCACATAGGCCAAGTCTATAACTACCTCCAGCTCACTCGTACGAGTGATTTGGTTGAGTAATTCCTCAGCTTGCTCATACTCGTTATCCTTTGAATAGACCAGTGCTAACCCATAGCGTGCCGCATCAGAGTCAACCGAGGTTGCCGTGATTTGACGTTCAAACTTTGCTATTAAACTACGAGGGTTTGGCGTAGAAATAGTAAACGCTCGAGCTCGCATGAAATGGTAGTACGACCGATCTATTTCGATAATCATGGGATACTGTTGCGCGCGCAGAGCCGCATCGGATGCACGACGGTCTGACATTGGGTGGGTGCGCAGGTATTCAGGGACTGCGGTACCAAAGCTGCTAGTTTGCCGTTGCATAATAGCGAACATATCTTGCATGTCGAATGGGCTGTAACCTGCCGCGGCAAGATTCGAAATACCTATGCGATCGGCTTCACTCTCAGCTTCTCTCGAATAACGTAAAGCGTTCTGCTGAGCTGCCGCCTGTGTTGCCATAATGGCGGCCATACCGGCGTCACCGCCCGCCGTAGCTGCGATGGCCAAGCTGCCAAGTAGCATCGCAACCATGGGAATAACAGCCTCTTGCTGTTGTTCTACCCGCCGCTGGAAGTGCTTTTGGCTTAAATGAGCTAGTTCGTGGGTTAATACTGAAGCAAACTGCCCCTCACTCTGGGCTGAAAAGAAAAGCCCTGAATTTACTCCAATGACACCGCCAGGGACCGCGAACGCGTTGATGCTCGTGCTATCGACAATGACTAGATCTAGCGGACGACGACCATAGTCGCTAGTGCCAGAAAGATCTTCGAGTAAATTGGTGGTGTAGTTAACTAACAGTGGATCCTCAACGGTAGGAGCTTGCGCTCGAAACATACGCAGCCACGCTTGTCCAAGCGCGCGCTCTTGCCGCTCCGACATCATAGCGCCAGCAGTACTTCCGATATCGGGAATCTGCAGCTCATTTGGCTGAGCTAGCGCTGACGTTGAGAGGCCGAGGGCGTGCGTCATTAACACACTTGCAATGACGGGTTTAAAAAATAGTTTCACAAAGATCTCGCAGTTCTATGGTCCAACTACACTGTAACCTAAATGGAGCGGTTTCGTTAAGTGTCGAAGCGTGCAAAAGTCGACTTCAATTCAAGAAGTGGTTAAAGTCCGACAATTAATCCGCTTAAAGGTTCAGTATCTGGATGGATAAAAGGTATTTCGACTTATCACAGTATAGCTGTCCGCTTGCTCTCTTGTATTTTAAAAGGAGGCTACAGTCTCTGCAAACAGAGCTTGCTGTTGAATTCGAGTTCGGTGATGATGCATCGTGTTCTGATGCCTACCGTTATTGTCTTGCCCTAGAACAGATAACGACTATTGAAAGAGTAGCGTTGACGCTACATTTAACTCTAAAGACGGAAAATAACTCATGTCATTCGTAGGCCATATAAAATCCTGGTTCGATCGTGTTTTTGCTGAAGAAGAAGCATTGACTATTGTGGCGCTGCTTTTGCTAGCTATTGTCATCATGTCCTATCTAGGCTCCTTCATCGCGCCGTTGTTAGCGGCGGTCGTTATTAGCTTTCTGTTAGATAGCTTTGTTAAGCTCTTAACCAAACTGGGTCTCGCTAGAGGATACGCAGTCTACATCGTCTATGCGGCTTTTGTGGGTGTTATGGTTAGCTTGGTCTTCGTCCTCTTTCCTGAAATCTGGCGGCAGTTGAGCTCGCTGTTTAATGCTGCGCCCGCCATAGTGGGTGAGTTACAGACCGGGGCAATTCACCTGAGTGAGCAATACCCTCAATATCTATCGAGAACACATCTTGATGAGATGTTTTCATCGGCATCAGGAGAAGTAGGGAAGTTGACTCAGAAGGCGCTCGCCTATAGCGTCAGTGGGTTGCAAGGGGTGATGACGGTAGCAATTTATCTCGTGTTGGTGCCAATATTAGTGTTTTTCATGTTGCGAGATCAAAGTGCTATCGGAACATGGTTCGAGGGGTTTCTCCCTAGCCGACGTTCTCGTCTTACCAGTATTTGGGGTGAGTTTATTGCTCAATGTGGTAATTACGCTCGCGGCAAGGTCGTTGAAATTGTTGTAGTCGGAATGGTTAGTTTTATAACCTTTAGCGTACTTGGGTTGAGTTATGCTGCGCTACTGGGATTCTTAGTAGGAGTTTCGGTCATTATTCCGTTCTTAGGAGCTGCTGTAGTGACACTTCCCGTGATGTTAGTGGGCTATTTCCAATGGGGTGTGTCAACAGAGCTCCTTGTTCTTTTCGTTTCCTATTCCATTATTCAGTTTTTAGATGGTAATGTTCTTGTACCGCTTTTGTTTTCCGAGGCCGTCAAGATTCACCCTGTCGGCATTATCGCCGCCGTTCTGATTTTCGGTGGTCTTTGGGGAGTCTGGGGGGTGTTTTTTGCCATACCTCTAGCCACCCTTATTAAAGCGTTGATCAACTCGTGGCCGTCTATGGCAAAGCAGACAACGAAAGAATCCAGCTAACTTTAATTCACGCGTTTCGTGAATTTTTGTAGAAAACTTACATGAATGCCCGGTCATATACGGTAGTCGAAAAAGCCATGATACGTATTTACTGGGCTGTAGCCACTTTGTTTGATATCTAATTTTGCATATTCACTATTCTGTGAAAAAATACTACCAATAATAAATTGATAGCAATTTCCTCAATTTCTGAGAGAAAGCTAGTTGTCGTGACTATGCTTCATTGCTAGTCGTTTCGTTTCAAGGAGACATCTGAATGTCAATTCAAGAAGACCTAGATCCAATCGAAACCCAAGAGTGGTTGGATGCATTTGATTCAATGCTGCAAAGTAGCGGCCGTGGCCGAGCAGCATATGTCCTAAAGCAGCTCTCAAATCGTGCTTTTGGCCAGGGCATCAAGATGCCTCAGGCGGTTACAACGCCTTACCGTAACTCTATTCCTTTGGACGAAGAGCTTAAGATGCCTGGTGATGTGTTCATCGAACGTCGAATCCGCTCGCTCATTCGCTGGAATGCTTTGGCGATGGTAATGCGTTCGAACGACAATGATGAAGGGCTTGGTGGCCACATTGCGTCGTTCTCATCGGCGGCAACACTTTACGATGTGGGCTTCAACTATTTCTTCCGTGGTAATGAAGGTGAGCGCATGGGCGATCTGATCTTCGTTCAGGGTCATAGTTCGCCGGGCATGTATGCACGTTCTTTCCTTGAAGGGCGCTTGGACGAATCTCAGTTAGATAACTTCCGCCGTGAGGTGGATGGCAATGGTCTATCGTCGTACCCGCACCCTTGGTTGATGCCTGACTATTGGCAGTTCCCTACCGTTTCTATGGGCTTGGGGCCACTTCAGGCTATCTATCAAGCGCACCTAATGAAATACCAATCCAAGCGCGGATTAGTTGATCACGGTGATCGCCAGGTTTGGGCGTATCTTGGTGATGGTGAGTGTGATGAGCCAGAAACGTTGGGTTGTATTTCACTGGCTGGTCGCGAGAAGCTAG
Organism: uncultured Umboniibacter sp.; assembly: GCF_947497555.1. NCBI lineage: Bacteria > Pseudomonadati > Pseudomonadota > Gammaproteobacteria > Cellvibrionales > Cellvibrionaceae > Umboniibacter > uncultured Umboniibacter sp. The sequence goes on along the minus strand of NZ_CANMGY010000003.1, from coordinate 17,606 downwards.
ATAACTTGAACTTTGTTATCAACTGTAACCTGCAGCGCCTAGATGGCCCGGTTCGCGGTAACGGCAAGATCATTCAAGAACTTGAAGGTGTGTTCCGTGGAGCAGGCTGGAACGTTATCAAAGTCGTATGGGGTCGCCACTGGGATCCACTTCTAGCAGCTGATGATAAAGGTCTTCTGCAGAAGCGTATGGATGAGGTTTGTGACGGTGAGTTACAGAACTACAAAAACAATGGTGGCGCGTACACTCGTGAGCACTTCTTTGGTAAGTACCCTGAACTCCTAGAGATGGTTGAGCATCTATCTGATAAAGATATTATGTATTTAAACCGTGGTGGTCACGATCCTTACAAAGTATACGCTGCGTATGCACAAGCCGTGGCAACTAAGGATCAACCAACGGTGATCCTTGCTCAAACCGTGAAAGGTTACGGCATGGGTGGTAGTGGTGAGTCGATGAATGATACCCACTCGGTTAAGAAGCTTTCTATCGAAGATCTTCGTAACTTCCGTGATCGTTTCGACATCCCACTAAGCGATGCAGAGATTGAGTCCGTTCCTTATTATCGCCCAGCGCCTGATAGCCCAGAAATGGTCTATATGAATAAGCGTCGTGAAGAGCTTGGCGGTACGCTGCCTCAGCGTCTACATAAGGTCGAAACGCTCCCAACCCCTGAATTGTCAGCCTTTAGCAATCTAACTAAGGGAAGTGGAGAGCGCGAAATTTCCACCACGATGGCGTTTGTGCGTGCTTTATCTACCTTGATAAAGGACAAGGCCATTGGTAAGCGAATTGTGCCAATTGTGCCGGATGAAGCTCGTACCTTTGGAATGGAAGGTTTATTCCGCCAGGTCGGGATTTATTCGTCGGTCGGTCAGCGCTATACCCCGCATGATAAAGATCAAATCATGTTCTACAAAGAAGATGAAAAGGGTCAGATTCTAGAGGAAGGTATTAACGAAGCAGGTGCTATGTCAGCATGGCTGGCAGCCGCTACGAGCTACTCTACTCACGGTTACCCAATGGTGCCGTTCTACATTTACTACTCAATGTTCGGCTTCCAGCGCATCGGCGACTTGGCGTGGGCAGCGGGTGATTCGCAAGCACGTGGATTCCTGATCGGTGCAACATCGGGCCGAACAACATTGAATGGTGAGGGTCTGCAGCATCAAGATGGACACAGTCATTTGCAAGCCGCGACGATTCCTAACTGCATTAGCTATGATCCAACCTATGCTTACGAATTAGCGGTAATTATTCGTGACGGTATGCATCGCATGTACGAGTTGCAGGAAAGTAAGTTCTACTACATCACTACGATGAACGAGAACTGGGCACAGCCTGAGATGCCAGCTGACTGTGAAGAAGGTATTATCAAAGGTTTGTATCGTCTTGAGCAGGAAACAGGAAAGCAGAAACTTGCTGTTCAGTTAATGGGTTCCGGCGCTATTCTTCGCGAAGTTCGTGAAGCCGCTATCCTACTGCGTAGCGAATTTGATGTTGACGTCACGGTTTGGTCAATGACTTCGGCAAACGAACTGCGTCGTGATGGTTTGGCATGTGAACGTCATAATCGATTACATCCAACTGCTAAGAAGCAACAGCAGCCGTGGATTACTCAGCAACTTGATTCTGAGCGTGGCCCAGTGGTTGCGGCAACGGACTATATGAAACTCTACAGCGATCAGTTAGGGCAGTTTATTCCACGTGAATTCACCGCCTTAGGTACCGATGGCTTTGGTCGCTCTGATACGCGCGCTAAATTGCGTAAGTTCTTTGAAGTTGATCGTTGGTTTATCGTAGTTGCTGCGCTTGATCGTCTAGCGAAGCAAGGCGACATCAAGGCTTCTGTTGTGAAAGATGCAATGAAGCGTTACGGCATTGACGCCGACAAAATTGATCCAACTACGGTTTAAGGGAGGGCATATCAATGGCAATTGAACAGGTTCTAATCCCTGACTTAGGTGGCGCTGATAGCGTCGACGTTATCGAACTCTGCGTAGCAGTAGGTGATACCGTAGAAATTGAAGATTCACTTATCGTCGTTGAAACCGACAAGGCGTCGCTTGATGTTCCTTCCACGGTGGCAGGGGTGATTAAAGCTATCCACGTTGCTGAAGGCGCGAAGGTGAACGAGGGCGATATCTGCGTTGACATCGAAACCTCAGCCGAAGCAACCCAATCTGCACCTGAAGCAGAAGCAGAAGTCGCTTCAGCGGTTGAGGAAGCTCCTGCGGAGGTCGAGGTGGCGCCAGTAGCAGCGACAGCTCCCGCTAGCGCCTCAGCTAGCGCAACCCTTGATATCGTAGTGCCTGATCTAGGCGGAGCCGACGGCGTTGACGTTATTGAAGTTTGTGTTGCCGTGGGTGATGAAGTTAGCGAAGGTGATTCGTTAATCGTCCTTGAAACTGACAAGGCCTCAATGGAGATTCCCGCGGAGCACTCAGGTAAGATCATTGCCTTTTCTGTGACCGAAGGAGGCAAGGTTAATGAAGGCGAGGTCATTGGCTCCCTGCAGGTAGAGGGTGGCGCTGCTGCGGAAGAATCTGTAGAGGAACCTGAAGCCACTGCAGTAACTCCTGTGGCTGCGAGCTCGGCAACTAAAGAAGTGCGTAATGTTCCTGCACCCGTAGCGGCTAAATTACCGCCCGCAGCAACTGGCGCCGGCACGTCAAATCGAGATTCTCATGCTGGACCAGCCGTCCGAAAGCTTGCTCGTGAATTAGGTGTTGATCTTACTTTGATCTCGCCAACAGGGCCGCGCGGTCGAATTTTAAAAGATGATCTCCATGACTTCGTGAAGAATGCCATGAAGCAAATCTCTCAAGGTGGTTCAGCGGGAGCATCGTTAACGGAAGGGGCTACCGGTATTCCACCGCGCCCAACTGTTGATTTTGCCAAGTTTGGTGACGTTGCCGTGGAGCCGCTTAGCAAGATTGATCGGCTGACGGCACTCAACATGCAGCGTTCTTGGTTGAACGTACCGCACGTCACTCAATTCGATGATGCTGATATTACGGATTTAGAAGAATTCCGTAAGTCGCTGAAAGCTGAAGGTGAAAAGCGCGGTGTGAAGGTCACTCCAGTGGCCTTCTTGATCAAAGCGGTTGCCTCAGCACTGTCGCAAAATCCTAAGTTTAATTCGTCTCTCGATGCCGCGATGGAAAATCGTATCACTAAGAGCTATGTAAACGTAGGTATGGCGGTTGATACACCCCGTGGTCTCGTTGTTCCAGTTATCAAAGATGCCGATAAAAAGGGTCTTTGGGAGATTGCAGCGGATGTAATTGAATTGTCGATTAAAGCGCGCGATGGCAAGCTTAAACCGAACGAAATGCAGGGCGGTTGCTTCACGGTATCAAGCTTGGGAGCGATGGGTGGAACTGGGTTCACACCTATCGTAAACACGCCGGAAGTGGGCATCCTCGGGGTGTCGAAGGCGCAGATTAAGCCGGTTTGGAATGGTTCAGAGTTCATTCCTCGTCAGATGTTACCGTTGGCGCTCAGTTATGATCACTGTGCTATCAATGGTGGTGATGCCGGGCGATTTATGACTACCATCGTCGCTGAACTCAGTGATGTAAGACGTTTGATCTTGAACTAATTAACGCGGTTTAGGTCCAACGAGTTAGCTAAGAAGCGAGGTTGCGATTGCACCTCGCTTTTTTATTGCGTGGTAAGTATGAGTGACTTGCTAGTCACGTGCGCAATGCTTTGTGTATAATGCGCTCATTATGTATTAGTACGAGAGATTCAAATTATGATTATTAAAGCTAAGACTCGCGGTTTTATCTGCACCAATGCTCATCCTGCGGGCTGCGAAAAAAACATCCGTGATCAAATTGCCTATGTAAAAACTCAGGGTTCTATCGACGATATGCCAAAGCGCGTTCTAGTTCTGGGCTCATCGACTGGCTATGGAATGGCATCGCGAATTAGTGCGGCGTTCGGTGCTGGAGCGAAAACGATGGGGGTTTTCTTTGAGAAGGAACCATCGGAAAAACGCACGGCAACAGCAGGGTGGTATAACACCGCGGCATTCCATAAAGTTGCAGAAGAAGAGGGCCTATACGCTCGCTCTTTTAATGGTGACGCTTTCTCTAATCAAATGAAGGCTGATGTTATCGCAGCCATTAAAGAGGACTTCGGCCAAGTCGATCTAGTCGTCTATTCGCTCGCCGCGCCGCGCCGCCAACATCCAGACACCGGCGAGATATTTAATTCGGTACTAAAGCCAATTGGCCAGTCCGTGACTAAGCAAGGTGTCGATACCAATAAGGATCTAATCACTGAATTTTCGCTAGACGAAGCGTCACAGGAAGAAATTGATCAGACCGTTGCGGTAATGGGTGGCGATGATTGGCAGCGCTGGATGACGGAATTAGCTGACGCGGGTGTGCTGGCTGACAATGCGAAGACCACTGCGTATACCTACCTTGGTGAACGTGTCACCTGGGATATTTATTGGCATGGCACCATTGGCGCGGCGAAAAAAGATTTGGACCGAGCAGCAAAAGAAATCACGGAACAGCATAGTAACATCGGCGCAACAGCGCACGTCAGCGTGTTGAAAGCGGTGGTTACTCAAGCGAGCTCGGCAATTCCAATTATGCCGCTTTATCTGGCCCTGTTGTTCAAGATTATGAAAGAAGAAGGTACTCATGAGGGCTGTATAGAGCAGGTTTATCGCCTCTTCACTGAGTGTCTTTATAACGAAGCCCCGCGTACAGACGATGAAGACCGCTATCGCGTTGATGAATTGGAATTGACCCCTCATGTTCAGCAGGAGGTTGAAGCGCTTTGGGCGAAGGTAACCACCGATAACCTCAAGGAAATTAGTGATTATCTAGGTTATAAGGCCGAGTTCCTCCGCCTCTTCGGTTTTGAAGTTGACGGTGTTGATTACGATGCCGACGTCAGCCCACTTGCGGATATCCGCCTTGGTTAAACCGCAACCGCAGCACGGCGAATGGGTGCGGTGTTTCACCGCGCCTAATCCAGGTCCCATGACAGGGCCTGGCACGAATACATGGGTCCTTGGAAAAGGACCCTTTGTTGTTATTGACCCCGGTCCAAATCATCCAGGGCATCTCGAATCGCTTTACCTTGCTTGTAATAAACAGATCGCATTCATTGCCCTGACTCACACTCATCGTGATCACGCAGCGGGTGCTGCTGCGCTGAGAGAGCTTAGTGGCGCCCCCGTTTTAGGCATGACACTCACCCCAGACGACGGTCATCAAGAGCTAAGTGCCTTACCGTTAATTCCCGTTACCAAGTTAAGTGATTTCGAAGTGCCAGGAGTTACGCTGACTGCGGTCGCAACCCCTGGGCATGTCGCGAATCATCTCTGCTTCTATCATCTGGAATCACAAATGATGTTTGTTGGTGATCACATGATGAATGGCTCAACGGTGGTCATCATTCCGCCTGCTGGTCATATGGGCAGTTATATGGCGAGTTTAAGTGCCTTGCTGCAATATCCTATGGAAGCTATTGGGCCTGGTCACGGCGATGTCATCATTGAACCAAAACTCGAGATAGAACGTTTAATCAGTCATCGAATGACACGAGAGCGAAAGGTACTGAGTACGTTGTCTGAACAGTGGTCTACGCTCGACCAGATTCTTGATCGGGTCTATGATGATATTAATCCAATGCTTTTACCTATTGCTAAACTATCCCTTGAGGCACATCTTATTAAATTGTGTGAGGATGGTCGGGCCCGTAAGCAAGACGGTGAACATTGGCTGTTAGGTTCGGATACTTGGCGCTTAAATTAGGAGAAAACTATGCAGTTACTTCACACCATGATTCGCGTGGGCAACTTAGATCGATCAATCGCTTTCTATACGGAAGTGCTTGGGATGAAGCTATTGCGAAAAAGCGATAATGAAGCTTACAAGTATACGTTGGCATTTGTTGGCTACGGGGAGGAATCTGAAGGCGCAGCGGTCATCGAACTGACCTATAACTGGGGTGTTGAAGAATACGAATTGGGCACAGCCTTTGGCCACTTAGCGATTGCTCATCCTGATATCTATGCATTAGCTGGTGAGCTCAAAACTGCTGGCGCCAATGTTGTTCGAGAGCCTGGACCCGTATTGGGCGGGACCACCCACATTGCATTTGTTGAGGACCCTGACGGGTATAAGATTGAGCTTATTCAGCGCGATCAAATGGCGAACTCCATCGGATAATATTATGCATTACAACCAACTTGGTGTAACGGACCTGAAGGTGTCAAAGGTTTGTCTGGGTACGATGACCTTCGGCGAGCAAAATTCCGAAGCTGAAGCGTTCGAGCAAATGGATGCTGCACGGGCTGCACAGGTTAATTTCTTTGATACGGCCGAGCTCTATTCCATTCCCCCAAAAGCTGAGACTCAGGGCTCCACTGAGACGATCATCGGTAATTGGATAAAATCGCGTGGGTGCCGTGAGAAGATCGTACTAGCGACCAAAGTTGTTGGCCGAAGTAGCATGGATTGGTTTCGTGGAGAGGAAAGCCGACTGAGTCGGAACCATATTCGCCAAGCAATAGCGGGTAGCCTTGCTCGATTACAAACGGACTACGTTGATCTTTATCAATTACACTGGCCGGATAGGAGAGTACCTCTCTTCGGCTCTGCGAATCGTTTTAGTGAAGTGAAGAGTGATGAGGTAGCGCTTGCTGAAACGTTATCAGCACTATACGAATTGGTCGATGAAGGAAAGGTTCGTCATATTGGTGTTTCTAACGAAACAGCCTGGGGAGTCCACGAGGCACTTCGACTCGCAGGGCTCAGTAATCGCCAACCTATCGTGTCGATCCAGAACGCCTATAGCTTGGTCAATCGGACCTTTGAGCAGGGATTGGCGGAATTTTCAATGAGGTCGAAGGTTGGCCTGTTAGCATACTCGCCGTTAGCGCAAGGCTACTTAACAGGTAAATATCGTAACGGTGAGCTCCCCAAAAATTCCCGAAAGGAGCTGTTTGGCAGGATGGGTCGCTATGAAAGCGAGCGAGGTTTAAAGGCTATTGAAGCGTATTATCAGCTCGCTAGCAGTTGGGGGATGAGTCTTTTAGAGCTCGCTCAGGCGTTCGTAATGTCTCGCCCATTCCTAACGAGTAATATCATTGGCGCAACAACACTGTCGCAGTTAGAAGATAATCTTAAAGCCTGCGAGTTGACACTTAGCCCTGAGCAGCTTCAAGCTATCGAAAGTATCCACATGAATAATCCAAATCCATCACCTTAATAACCGTTCGTACCTTGTTATTAGTCGAGCTTAAAATTATGATGTCTCGTTGAATGAAAGTAGTGTAGGAGCTTCTTGATGATTAGTGGCAGTATGGTTGCCCTAGTAACCCCAATGACAGCAAGCGGAGATGTAGATTATAAAGCACTCGCAGCGCTGGTAGACTGGCATGAGGCCGAAGGCACTCATTGTTTGGTGGTTGCCGGCACAACAGGAGAATCAGCAACGCTTGCCGTGACTGAGCACCTTGAGGTGATTCGTTTTTGCCAAGATCGTATTGGCGCTCGAATTCCTATTATTGCCGGTACGGGTGCAAATTCCACTCGCGAGGCGATCCACCTCACTTCGCGTGCTCAGGAATTTGGTGTCGCTGCGTGTCTGTTGGTAACTCCTTACTACAACAAACCAACTCAGGAAGGCTTGTTTCAACATTATGAAGCCATCGCAGCGGCCTGCCCAGGCGATTTAATTCTTTATAATGTTCCAGGCAGAACAGCGGTGGACATGACTAACGAAACCACCCTGCGCTTAGCGGCTATCAAAAATATTGTGGGCATCAAGGATGCCACGGGTGATTTGATCCGTGGTACTCAGCTCGTCAAGGCGGTGCCGGAGGGCTTTGCTGTCTATTCTGGTGACGACGCTACGGCGATAGATTTGATCTTGGCGGGTGCTAAGGGTGATATTTCAGTTACAGCGAACGTTGTACCAAAATTAATGTCTAAGGCCTGTGAGTTAGCACTCGCAGGAGATGCCAAGGGGGCGAAGGCCGTCGACGCTAAGTTGTCGTCCTTGCATCGCGATCTATTTGTTGAAGCTAATCCAATTCCCGTAAAATGGGCCTTAAGTCAGTTGGGGCGCTGCGAAGCTACAATGCGTTTGCCGCTTACAACTCTCGATTCAAAATTTCATGGCGCGGTTAACTGCGCACTAAAAGAAGCAGTAAGCACTGACTAAGCTGCTCGGAGTTAAAAAATAATGATAAAAGTAGTATCAACTTCCGCATTAGCAGGTTCACTTATTCTGCTGTCTGGCTGTAGTTTCTTTGGTTATGAAAATGACTTCCGTGACAAGGGAGAAGATTATCAAACTGCTAACGCGATTGAGCCGCTCAAGGTTCCTCAGGGCTATAGCGATGAGCGTGTTAGAGATCTATTTGTAGTGCCTGAAGTTCCTAAACAGGTCGATTTAGTAGACGAAGACGGTGACTTTATTATTCCAGCTCCGATACCATTGAACGTTGAGCGAGACCTTCAAAAGGTCAAGATTCAGCGTCTTGGCGATCGTCGTTGGATTAATATTAATGTTTCAGCTTCAGCAGTCTGGCCTCGTCTCAGAGCTTGGATGAATAGCTCTGGTATTGATGTGGTGGAGGCTAATCCAGAATCTGGAGAGATTGAAACAGTTTGGCTGAAATTCAATGATGACGAAGCTAATAAAGATCGTTTCAAGATCTTTGTAGAGCCTGGCTACCATGCGTCGACCAGTGAGGTACGTGTGTTACATAGTAGTCAAGCAGTAGACGCGGACGAGTCTTTAGTTCAGTGGCCAACCTTGTCGGACGATGATGCGCGTGAATCTTGGATGGTTGATGAAATTGCTAATGCTTTAGCATCTCAAAGCGATGCAGAAACCGTGTCGCTCTTGGCCCAACAAATCGGTGGTGAGCCGAAATCAAAGATGTTACCAAATGCTTCACCGCCTGCGTTAGTGCTTGATGTTGATTTCGATCGCGCTTGGGCCTCTCTACTTGGATCGATTCCTGGGGTAGATATGACCGTGGTAAGTCGTAGCCGTGAAGATGGAACGATCAGTATCCAATACCACCCGCAGCCTGATGGTGCGGTTCATGAAAGTGGTTTTTTTGCGAGCATGTTTAGCTCCAGCGATACTATTCCAGTTACTGACCTTCAGTTGGTGGTTCAAGAATCAGATAGTGTAGTCAGTATTTCGGTCACCAATTCAAGTTCAGATATCGCATCGGATTTAGCACGTCAAGTGCTCGAAAAAACTCGTAACCAATTACGTTAAGCCGTGATTCGAATAGCTTCGTTGGGCAGTGGAAGCCGAGGAAATGCCACGATTGTAGAGTGCGGCACAACTCGGCTTTTGATTGACTGCGGATTTAATCTTAAAACCATCGAAGCCCGTGCCGCCGAGGCGGCATTTGAACTATCGTCGCTTACCGCCATTCTTGTCACTCACGAACACTCCGATCATATTGGTGGAGTTTCTAAGCTTGCTAGACGATATAAGCTGCCGGTCTACACTTCGGTAGGAACGTGGTATGCAAAACCGCAAGCCGATGTACCGCAATTAAATTTTCTCTGTAGTCATTCGTCGCTCACGATAGGCGATGTGTTAGTTCATCCCGTCGCCGTTCCTCATGACGCTCGAGAGCCTATTCAGTTCGTGTTCGAGTACTTAGGGCTTAGACTTGGTGTACTTACGGACTTAGGCAGTATTTCCGCTCATGTCGCCCAGGTTGTAAGTGATTTGGATGGCCTCCTCATTGAATTTAATCACTGTTCAGAGAGACTTCATGTAGGCTCCTACCCACCGTCATTAAAGCGACGCGTCGGCGGTGACTTCGGTCACTTGAATAACTACCAGGCATTGGAATTTGTACAACAGTTGGATCATCAGCGATTACAATTATTAGTAGCAGGCCATATTAGTGAACAAAACAACTGTCCTGAATTGGTCACGACATTATTGGAACCATTCACTTCGAATATTAATAGGGTAGAGGTCGCCTGTCAGAAGCAGGGTTTTTCTTGGCGGGAAATAGCATCGTAAATTTTCCTCAATGGCGGGTGCTGTTTTTATTCACTCAAACTGAGAGACGAGGTGGTTGAGGATTAAACACTGCAGTTGAATCGGCTTGGTTACTGGTCTTGTTTCCCGTTGAGACTAGTTATCCACAAGCTTTCACACAGATAACTTGGATATGTAACCTTGGGGGCAGCGTGAGTGTACTTCGACATTTGATTAGTGTCTCGGGTGAAGAATCTGATATATCTTCACTCGCAGTCGAACTCGATTTACAAGTGGTCACTGAAAGTAATGATGAGCTCGCACTTCGTTGGTCTAGCGGACAACTGAGTCTGCACTTTCCAAACCAGCAACAGGGCGACGTCTTAGTCGACTTCGACAACGGAGCCATGCAATACCGGGTTAAGCACGGTGGGGGATTTGGACAGGCAGTTGCTAAGGCCTGTGCGCTGTCGCCACGTGTGTTGCCCAGTGTGTTAGATATGACGGCAGGACTAGGGAGGGATGGTTTCGTATTAGCTTCACTCGGCTGTGATGTTACGCTAGTTGAGCGTCAACCCATTGTTCACGCCCTGTTGGCTGATGGTTTAAGGCGGGCGGAGAGCAGCCTTGATAGTCGCAACATAGTCAGAAGAATTAGTCTTCGCCGAGGAGATTCGTCCGAACTAGTGGGGCAGCAATATGAAGTGGTTTATGTTGATCCAATGTTTCCTGAGCGGAAGAAATCTGCCGCGGTAAAAAAGGAAATGGCAGCGTTTCATCAGTTGGTTGGTACCGATGAAGATGCTGACTTACTCCTAGCTAAAGCCCTAGAATTTGCAACACACCGAGTTGTGGTAAAGCGTCCTAAAGGTGCGCCATTTTTAGCGGATCGAAAGCCCAGTCAATCGCTAACGGGTAAATCTGGGCGTTTCGATATTTATGCTCTGAGATCCATGGCAGCCGATAAGTTCAAGTCGTCAGTTGACGAATAATATCTTCGTAAACCTCGCTTAGCTGGTTGAGATCGGACATGCTGACATGCTCATCAACCTGATGAATCGTGGCATTTAATGGGCCTAATTCAACCACCTGTGCACCCAAAGGCGCAATAAATCGACCGTCAGAAGTGCCGCCCGAGGTAGATAGTGTGGGTGTACTTCCGGTAACTCGTTCAACGCCTTTAATACATGCCTCTACTAATTCACCTTCGGCGGTTAAAAATGGCTCACCATTCAACTTCCAAGTGATTTCGTAGGTCAAATGCGCTGCGTTCAGGACTGCTTCAAAACGCGTCTTAAGCTCATTAGCCGTAGTTTCTGTTGAGTAACGGAAGTTACAAATCACTTCTAAATCGCCCGGAATTACGTTTGTCGCTCCCGTGCCCGAGTTAATATTAGAAATCTGAAAGCTGGTTGGTGGAAAGAAATCATTCCCCTGGTCCCATTCAGTAGCAACGAGATCACTCAATGCTTGCATTGCTCGGTGAATAGGGTTGTCGGCAAGTTGCGGATAGGCAACATGGCCCTGTTTGCCGATGACTCTTAAGGTGGCACCGAGCGAGCCACGACGACCGTTTTTGATAATGTCTCCAAGCTTATTGGTACTTGAAGGCTCGCCAACTAAGCAGTAGTCAATATCGATACCTCTGCGCTGGAGCTCTGGTGCTACATAACGAATTCCATAGTCAGCCGCACCTTCCTCGTCACTAGTCAGCAGGATGCCAAAGCGAGCCTTTAGTGACGGCTTAGCGATTAAGAATCGTTCGGTGGCGGTGATGAATGCAGCAATACTACCTTTCATGTCCGCGGTACCGCGACCGTATAATAGGTCGCCTTCTTCCGTTGGTTCAAAGGGCGGGTAGCGCCATTGGGATTCAGGCCCGGTAGGGACGACATCCGTATGACCAAGAAATATAAGCAATGGGCCCTCGTCGCCGATGGTGATTAGAATATTTTCCACGTCCTCACAGTCCAGGCGAGTCACTTGGATGTCGAAGTCCTTAAGGCGCTCAAGGATTAGTGGAAAGCAGCCTGCATCATCGGGCGTAACCGATGGACGTTCAATCAACTGCTTGCACAGCTCAATAGTCGGTGTCATAGGTACCCCTAGGTTTAATTGCTGTGCAGCATATCGTTGAGTTCAATCGAACTGAGATTGGTGTGGCACTCCACTGCACCGCTCTGCGAATTGCGGCGGAAGAGTAAATGATCTTTGCCAGCCAATTCCTTAGCTTTAATGACTTCACTCTGGTTGCCAGCATCATTAACGAGTTGAACCTTGGTGCCAGCAGTAATGTAGAGCCCGCTTTCGATAGTACAATGATTGCCAAGAGGGATACCCGTGCCGGCGTTAGCGCCAATAAGACAGTGCTCGCCAACTGAGATGACGATGTTGCCGCCGCCCGATAGGGTTCCCATCGTTGAGCTACCACCGCCAAGATCAGAGTGGCTGCCAACCCATACGCCGGCGGAAATTCGACCTTCAATCATTGCAGGGCCGGCGGTTCCGGCGTTAAAGTTAACAAAGCCTTCGTGCATAACCGTAGTGCCCTCACCGATATAAGCGCCAAGACGAATGCGCGAGGTGTCCGCGATACGAACACCGCTCGGTACGACGTAATCGGTCATCTTCGGAAATTTGTCGATACAGTTAACGCTTAGTGCTCGGCCCTCTAGGCGCGCTTGAAGCTGTCGCGCTGGAAGCTCATTTAATTCAATGGGCCCCTCAGAAGTCCATGCTAGGTTATGTAGTATACCGAACACACCATCAAGAATGGTTTCGTGTGGCTTTACTAAACGGTGAGATAGGAGATGAAGCTTCAGAAATGCCGTGCCAACATCGGTTGGAGCAACATCTTGCTGAGCGATACTTAATACGATGGTTCTACGGGCGTCTTTTAAACTCTCAATTAGACTAGCAATAGGCAAATAATCGCTAGCGGCGAGGCTGGTCAACTGAAATTCATTGAGTACGCTAGTGCCACCGGCAAGCCCGATCGCGTTGATTTCGTCAAGTTCCTCCTGACAAGGCGTTAATACCGGTTGTGGGTAGAAAACTTCAATAATCTCACCAGCTTGGTTTTTGGTGGCGATGCCAATTCCGTAAGCGTATATCGTATTCATATCTAATCTCTTAAAGTTAAGCTGTTGCGCTGGTTATCTGATTGATTAGTGATTCATCAGTGCCGATGTAAAATTTGCCTTGGTACTCAATCAATGGACGTTTGATAATTGTAGGCTCCGCGAGAATTTCATCAAGGTCGGCCGCTAATAGCCGTGCTTTTTGTTCCTCGCTGCGCTGCTTCCAGGTGGTTGAGCGTTTATTAACAACTTTCTCAATTCCAAGCTGGTCAATGGCCAGTTTGAGTGTATCGCGGTTGATACCCTCACTGCGAAGGCAAATAAAGGTGGTAGGCTGTTCAAGTTCCGTAAGCCGCTTCAATGCTTTTCTTACGCTATCGCAGTTTTTAATTCCCCAAAGCTTCATGGATGATCTCGCTACCTTAATAAAAGTCGAAATTATATCGTAGATTGGTTTGGCTTACATTGACTGAAAGTTTGTAACGTTAGTCGTTTTGGCTATAGGGCTAAAAATAGTTTACAGACTTTCTGTACGGTGTTTAACTTATATAAATTATGTCTTTATTTGAGAAGTTTAAAGCGTGCCGCATAACCAATTCAAAATATCCAATATTAATGGTTCAATTTTCCACTCGGGGCCTAAAGTGGCTACTGTGGTGGAGATGTGCAGCAACGCGAGTGCGTTAGATGGTAGAAGGTTGGCAAAAGCCGTAGTGGGGAGTCTCTGTCAAAGCGATCTTCTTATTCACGCCGTTTCCCAGCCCTTTATTGAGGGGTTATTGAGTGGCCTGTCTCAAAGATGTGGGGATTACACGCCAAGATTGCGCGTTGTGGTGTTGACGGACCGAACACCATCGGAGCTTGCACAGCAGCGTTCGTCTAAAGCGAGATACATTTGGATGATAAGCAGTGATAGTGCTCTGCGAACACAGATATTCAATACTTTTGAGAGTTTGCGTTCGCTTAGTCACCTTAACGTACTCTGCGGTCAACAGGGTATTTTTGATCTCGACACGAGCTGCCACCAAGATTCGGACAGCAGTAGGGCGTTTATGTTGGTTCCCTCTAGTTCGGATGCTAATCCTATGTCGACAACTGCGCTATCATTATCTCCATCGCTTTGGGATACCGACCTTTGGTTAATTGAGTCTTCGTCTATTCAAACTCCGCTATTAGTCCGTATTTTTTCGTATCTCGCGATTTCCTAAGCCAACTTCCTATTTGGCTGTAAAACCGTCATAATCTCCCCCTAAATTGTGGTCGCCGATTGCCGGTAAATAACTATTTCTACGAGACTTGTATGAAAAAAATGACTTTAATTCCAATTGTAATTGGCGCTCTGGTGCTGCCATTGCAATTGTTCGCCGCTGATAATCTAGGCGTTACCGGCGATAAATTTCGCCAACTAGATGAATTGCTCCCTACGCCCAACAGCTACCGTAATGCAGCGGGTGCACCGGGGCACGAATACTGGCAGCAACAGGCTGACTATGCGATCGAGGTGACCTTAGATGATGAGAACCAAAGAGTCATTGGTTCTGAAACAATCACCTATAGCAATAACTCTCCGGACGACCTTGCTTACCTATGGGTACAGTTAGATCAAAATCGCTTTGAGCCAAATTCGAACGCCAACCTTGTGCGCACAACGAATACTGAGGGCGATGGTCCCAACACCTTTTCCTATTATGGCCTGCGTAATATCCTTGCGTCAGAGTCCTTTGATGGCGGTTATAAGATAACCAAGGTCGCTGATCGTCGTGGCAATCCGCTGTCACATACGATTGTAGGCACAATGATGCGTATTGATCTGGATTCGCCGTTGGAGAGTGGGTCAAAGATCGAGTTCAGCATTGACTGGAGTTATAACGTCTTCGAACAGAAAGTTCTGGGCGGGCGCAGTGGTTACGAATATTTTGAGCGCGATGACAACTACCTCTACGAAATCGCTCAATGGTACCCACGTATGGCGGCCTATAACGACGTTAGTGGTTGGCAGAATAAAGAGTTTCTAGGTTCGGGCGAATTCGCGGTCGAGTTTGGCGACTACAATGTGAAAATCACGGCCCCCGCCGATCACATTGTTGCCTCCACAGGAGTGCTTCAGAATCCACGGGATGTCTTAACTTCAGAGCAGCGCAGTCGTTTGACTGAGGCGAAGTCAGCAGATCGTCCGGTATTTATCGTTACCCTCGAAGAAGCGCTAGAGAATGAGTCTTCTCGTGCTACGGATACGAAAACCTGGGAGTTTGAAGCGGAGAATGTTCGCGACTTCGCTTGGGCCTCTAGCCGTAAATTCGTATGGGATGCGCAGGGCTACAAGAGCGGTGGTACCGATACCATGGCTATGTCCTACTATCCGCAAGAAGGTATGCCTATTTTTGATCGTTACTCAACGGCAGCGATTATTCATACCATGGAACACTATAACAAGTACGCCTTCGACTACCCGTATCCGGTTTCGATCTCAGTGAATGGCCCAGTTGGCGGAATGGAATACCCGATGATGACCTTCAATGGTCCTCGTCCAGTCATTGACGAAGAAGCTGAGATGGAAGATGGCGTTGTCACGCCGGAAGAAATTATGGCTCGTACCTACAGTCGAGGTGTTAAGTGGTTCTTGATTGGCGTAGTGATCCATGAGGTTGGGCACAACTACTATCCAATGATTGTTAACTCGGATGAACGTCAGTGGACTTGGATGGACGAAGGCTTAAATACCTACGTTGAATTCCTTGCCCTTCAGGCATGGGAAGATACCATTGATGCGAATGAGCAACGTGGTGAAGCCCGACAGATCGTTGACTACATGCGCTCGCCGAACCAAGTGCCAATTATGACCAACTCAGAGTCAATTCTTCAGTTTGGTAACAATGCTTACGGTAAGCCAGCTACGGCGTTGAATATTCTGCGCGAAACCATCATGGGGCGTGAGTTGTTCGACTTCGCATTCCGCGAGTATTCGGAGCGTTGGAAGTTCAAACGCCCAATGCCTGCTGACTTCTTCCGTACCATGGAAGACGCTTCCGGAATTGATTTGGATTGGTTCTGGCGCGGTTGGTTCTATACTACTGATGCGGTAGATATCTCTGTTGATAACGTCCGTGCTTTTTCTATCGATACGCGTAACCCAGATATAGAAGAAGAGTTTTCTCGCGCTAAGTTTGCGCAGGAACCACTGTCGATTACGCGTCAGCGTAATGATGGAATGCCGCGTAAAGTTGAAGAACAGGATCAACTTTTAGACTTCTATAATGAGCATGATCGCTTTACGACTACCAATGCTGATCGTAACTCCTACAATTCCTTGGTTGAAGGCCTAGAGGATTGGGAGCGCGATCTACTGTTGGTCGATAACAATGTCTATGTTATCGATTTTAGTAACGTCGGTGGGCTAGTCATGCCGCTTATCATCGAAATGCAGTATGACGACGGCTCGAAGGAAGAGGTTCGTATCCCGGCCGAAATTTGGCGACGTAATACGAATAATGTCTCTAAGATGTTTGTTCGTCCAGCAGATAAAGTCCTAACTCAGGTTGTCCTTGATCCGCATTGGGAAACCGCTGATATTGATGTGGCGAATAACCACTACCCCCGTCAAATCGTTGAATCGCGTCTGCAGCTCTTCAAGCGCGAGCGTAGTCCCAACATGATGGAGAATTGGGCTACCGAATTGAAGACTGATGAAGATGAGTCCGAAGAAGAGACCACAAACGAAGAATAAAGTCGTTGTGCTCTATTTAGATTATAAGGGAGCTTAGGCTCCCTTTTTAATGGAAGAATTAAAATTGAAGAACCTAATCATTGCCATAACTTTTTTATTGCTAGCACTTAATGTGCAGGCGCACCAATATCACTTCGGTCTGACCGAGATTAGTGTGAATGAAAATGAACGCGTTCTAGAGGTAGTGCATAAGTACTTTATTCGCGATATTGCTGTGGCCATTAATGGTGGAACTGATATTGCAGTGAGCGATGCCGAGTTAAAGGCCTACCTCGATTCGAATTTTAGAGTGGCGATACCTGAGCTTGGTACGGTGGAGTTAGAATGGGTGGGTGCAGAAACGGATATTCGTTATGTTTGGATCTATCAGCAATTTAGCTTAGCCGAGCTGTCTCCGAAAGAATTGATCGTAGAGCAGATGGTGCTTATCGAGATCGAATCAGATCAAGTGAATACCGTAACCACGCTTGAAGCGCAAAAAGTACTTAGTAGCGCTACCCTAAATCGGGAAACGCAGCGTGCTGTGTTAAAGCTCCAAGCAGATTAAGTTTAACGTAGGCAAAACTAACTATTCTTCTGTGCTTTACATTGTTTCAGGAGTCGTTATACTGCGCCAACTTTCACGGAGACAGGCAATCAATTGCCGGCCTTAAAACCCTTTTTTTAGTTATTTTAAAATACTTTAAAAACAAGGGTTTACAGTGAAGTTTAGATGTGTATAATTCACATCCGCTTCGAACGAGAAGCAACGCTCTTTAACAATCAATCAGACAATACGTGTGGGTACTTGTAGAGATAGTCGC